>NZ_JADBSZ010000142.1:0-5414 GCF_020246425.1 Microcystis sp. M079S1 | reverse complement strand
TTTGAATTGTTCATCTGATAAGTTTTGATAATCCATAATTTTGCTAATAAACATAGCAAAATTATAGATGATTTCCTGACCTAAGATCACATTTTATTCTTTTTTCCACTTCAATCTAAGAATTGAGAAAAAAGCAAAACCCTCCATTATACCATAAAAAAATTATGCAAGAGGTCTAGTTTCTAGCACAGTATCATCAGCTAATATTTCACCTGAAGTAGCAGCAGCCCCAGCAGCTGATGATACTGGAACATCAGGCGAATTTTTCAATCAACTAAAAGGGGTGCCGATCGAGTATTTGATATCGACACCACTAATTGCCGCTGCACGTTCTAACATGGCACTCGCTACGGTAATGTTGGAATTTATCGACATGATAGGTTTTGATAAAGACGGCAAGACTCGTCTGATTACTTTTACACTGACACGGCCTGATGAAAACCCAGTAAGCAAGCAGTGGGAGAAACAGACACTTACGGTAGAAGCCCCTTTACTTGGTCTTGTCCCTATTCCAGCATTGCTGATTGATTCCGTCGATATCAATTTGACTGTTAAGATTGATAGCACTTTGACGACAACTTCAAATACGACTAGTAAAGCAAGTGTTGGGGCTGAAGCTGACTGGGGATGGGGGAAGGCGACTTTTTCAGGCTCTGTTTCTACATCGCAATCAAATACGAGAACAACCGACCAATCCGCGACGTTTACAGTGGATGTGCACGCTCAACAACAGCCATTGCCAGAGGGAATGGCAAGGTTGATGGATGTGATGGCAAGCTGCATCACGCCACTGCCGACGAGTACATAATCATAAGGTCAGTAGCGGTGATCTCAAAATGAATTATGGTCACCGCCGCAGGCAGAAAATAGCGGGGCAGTGTAGCTTCTATCCTGCCCGATCTAATTTTATGACGACATCTTTGAGATCAAAGCGAGATCATGATGAAAAGACAACGAGAAGAGAACCCTGAAACCAAACCAGAGCCAAGACGTTCAAAAAGGCAAAAGAAAAACCAGTTACAACAAGTACCTAAATATTTTAAAGATCCATGCTACACTTGGGAGCGAAATAGAAACGCTGGTGGAAAAAAATCAACAGCAATATTAGGTCCAAACAGCCTAAGCGGAATGGGAACAGATGCGAACTCTAAGTTACCTTCTGGAATTGAAAAAGCAAGAGGTAAATATAAACAGTGTTTTTTTAAGGCTGGTCATCTTTTGAATGCAGACTTTGGTGGCGATGGCAAAGATGGTAGGAATCTGACAATTTTGACCGCTACGGCTAATACATTTATGACAAGCTTTGATAACAACATTAAGAAAGCAGTAGAAAAACTAGAAAAATTGTATGAGAGTGTTGTTAATAATCTCTTTTCCAATGAATACAATCTAGCAAAACTAAAATATGGCATCCAGGTTACGATTGAAGTAAGCGAAGAAAAATGGGGCGCACAAATACCAGATAGTTACATAGCAAAGAGTGTGAAATGCAAGGCTGAGATAACTGGCGAGAGATCTTTGGACAATCTGATCCAAGAAGTCACATCCTTTGCAAAAAAATCACAAAATGAAGATCTCGTAAAACGCATAAAGCAAACAGAACAAGAAATTAAAAATATAAAAAAGAATATTAACAGTTATGTGCAGAAGGCTAACCAACGAGGAGATATCACAAACAAAAAGTACGATCACTGATCGTGGCGGATGCGTTACTTAACGCGCCTTTTTGCTTTGAATTACGATAAGTTTGTCTATTATATGCGCTACACTACCATAACCCATCCTACCGTTATCCATCGCCAATATTATCGGGAATAATGGGAATTTCTGTCATTCCCCAGTCGGTCGGAAAAAAGCCATGATAAACCGATGAACCCTAGAAAAACGCCAATCCTGCGGTTTAAAACCTAACCCATACCGGCCTGGATTGTCATGGGTATCATCACAACATAAAGATTCAATCCCGTAAACTGCCTTACCCAATATGCCCTTTTTCTCTTAATTGTGATTTTTATAAAAACTCAACATTTCTATACATATAATCAGGGTCTAAACATTCCCAAATCAAAACTAAATTGCTAATAATCTTTCCGATAGATTGACCTTGACGCGAATAAATAATACCACAATGTTCCAATCCCATTGAAGACAAAACCAGAAAATCATCATCAAAAGTGAAAACAACTCGGCCTTGCGACAAAGCATAAGCTAATTGCTCTTTATCAGAAGCCCCAATTAATCCCTCTTCAGGAGACGTTGTAATATCAATCCCTCTCATCCTTAAACCTTTGGCGATCGCATTAGAGACACTTTCATCAAGATGAAACTTCAGCTTATTGGCCATTATTCCCCTTTAAAATTTTTTCGACCAAAGAAGGCTGATCCCCTTGTAACTGTTTAGCAAAATTTTCGCTGGCTTCAATATCTTGGCGAATTTCTTCTCGATGATCATGGTAATACGCTAAAGCCGCATAAACATCAGCTAAAGTAATTGTTGGGTAATTATAAACAATTTCATCAGGAGACATTGCCATTTTTTCATGCCAGATGACAATATCTCGTACTTTAATACGGTGACCCGCAATACGAGGTTTGCCCCCACAAACACCAGGTGTTACTTCAATGTGTTGTGTAAAAACTAAAGATGACATAATCGTTAATTTAATTTATTTCTATGGATTGTAGCATTTTTCTTAAAAATGCGATCACTGCTCGTGTCGGATGTGTTACTTAACGCGCCTTTTATTGCGGCATCAGGAATACTTGTATCATCGCCAAGCTTTTGAGCAGACAGGAATTACAGAGCCAGTCCGTTGAAATTAGCCGTTAAAATTAAAAAGGAAACCAACCAAACAGCAAACCATGCTAAAAACCATCGAAGGCATTTATCAGGATGGACAAATCCGCTTCACCGAACTACCGCAAGATATTGGCGATCACCTGATAAACCCTTTCATCCAGTGCGATCGCCCGCTTCTGGTTAATTAAACTTTAAAACCGCGATTGTTTTGGTTTTTGAAAGAGCGAGCGCCGTGCTAACCTAGTGGACAGAAAGTAATCTACAAGCGATCAGTTGAAGCCATGAGTGAAGCCGTTGTAACACTTCTTAGACAGTTCAAAAAACTTTCAGCTAGAGAAAAATCTGAGTTCCTTTCAGCCAGCCTGAGTCCGACTGGAGACTATGGTGATTGGAGTAATGATGATGCAGTTCTTTTTGCCGCTCAATCGTTTGCTCGTCTAGATGCAGAGGAGGAAGCAGATGGGGAATCCGAAGCCAGTTCGTAGCGAAGTTTGGTTGATTGATTTTGGGATAGCGGCAAAAGTACGCCCCGCTCTTGTTGTGAGTGAACCTTATGGAGATGAGGATCGAGCTTTGATTGGTGTGATTCCTCATACAACTAGTATCAGAGGCTCCCAATATGAGATTCAGATCGACCTTCCCTTTCTGAAAAGAAAAGGTGCCTTCCTACTTCAGGGTTTTGTAACCGTTCCTCCACCCTATTTTGTGAAAAAGCTTGGAATGCTATCGGAATCACAGATGAAATTAATTGAAAACGGGCTGAAAGATTGGCTCCGCCTTTAATAATCGTCATATAAACCTTCGTCTTCTGGGGCATAACTATTCAAAAAAGAAGAATGAAGGCGATCGCTAACCAAGGTTTTGGGCTGAATGGTAATCACCCACTTCCCTTTACCAATTCCTTGCACAATAGAACTGAGAAGATTGAGTTGCTCCCCTTCTTCAATTTCTACTTCAAAAGCTAATTTTAATAACTGATTTTTCATAAAGCAAAAACACTTATAATATTGAAGATATTAGCACAGCGCATAGAAGCATCAGTGATCGCCATCATCTTTGCAATAAAGCATAAGCTAACTATTCCTCATCAGAAGCCCCAATCAGTCCTTCCTTTGAAGACATTGTAACATCAATCCCTCGCATCCTTAAACCTTTGGCGATCACTAATGACTAACATGGTACACCCAAGAAATGTCAATTCCATCCCAACCTAAATACACCTGTAAAGAATGTTAAGTTTTTAACCCATCAAATCCTGACATTAATCCGTATTGTTTCAATTTTCGTTCAATCCTGATGTATTTCTGCTGATAACTGCTTCACTTTTCTAAAGGATTCAATTATCCCACTAATCGAAAAGCAGCATCAATCGGCAATTGTAACGGTAAGGATTGATTCCAGCGTTTCGAGAAAAATAAAATCTCCAAATTCTCAATCTCCCCAGAAGTCGGATTTAGACGAGCGACAATTTCATCCCCAATCTCCTCCGACTCTTGATCTGCATAGGGAGAACAGACATCTACATAAAGAATATCTCCCGTCGGGTCATAGCGAAAAGTTAGATTTTTTTCCATACCATTATTCCCCCTGTAATTTTTCGGGCTGTGTATATAGTCACGATCCAATGACGACTAAGATTAGATTGGGAAACCACCACCACAATTAAAAATCGTCCCGTCCGAATCGTTGAAAACCACTTAGAAAATAACAACGCCTTTTCATCGTGATCGCTAGAACGAATTAAATCTGGATCAGCTAAAGTCTGGGCTAATTGCTCCTCATAATCGGGTAATGTCCCCGGATGGCGAACAATAATATGCTGTTCTCGCTCATCGGTTAATTCAACCTCTACTTCTAAATAACTACAGAAAAAAGACCTGGTCAAATTTTCTTCATGTCTCCAAAACTGATCTTAAATTTAAAAACCAAAACTTAATCATTGGCGATCACAGCTGCCAATATCAGAGACATGAAACGTGAAAACAACTCAGCCTTGCGACAAAGCATAAACTAATTGCTCTTGATCAGAAGCCCCAATCAGTCCTTCCTCTGAAGACATTTTAACATCAATCCCTCGTATCCTTAAACCTTTGGCGATCGCCTTAGAAACACCTTCATCCAGAGCGATCACTGCCTTCTTGTTAATTAAACTTTAAAACTGCAATTATTTTGGTTTTTGAAAGAGCGATCGCCGTGTTACCCCAAGGGATAGAAAATAGTCTACGAGCTATCAGTTAAAGCTATGAGTGAAGCAGTTGTAACACTTCTCATTGCGATCGCTGATCCCATAGGATGGTTTAGCATACTGTAACCCGTCAAAAACATTGATGACTAAGGCAAGTATTTTTTAGTATTGCAAAATTTAGAAAATTTTGCGGTCGCGGTTTTATTGTTGATGGTTGATAAGGGGCGTTTTTCAAAACAATTTGCCTTGAAAACTTAATGCTAAAATGAAATTAAGTCAACAAAAATCTGGCTCTTCGTTACTTGGTATGGTTCGATATGGGGGCATAAATCGACTAAATCCTTATCTGGCAAGAGATTTAATTGATTAGTTCGTTCCAGATCGCAAACAATTGACAAAAATTGCGGTAATGTCTGTTTCTATAAGGGT
>NZ_JADBSZ010000141.1:0-14916 GCF_020246425.1 Microcystis sp. M079S1 | reverse complement strand
TCAATCCTTATCTGGCAAGAGATTTAATTGATTAGTTCGCTCCAGATCGCCAACAATTGACAAAAATTGCGGCAATGTCTGTCTCTATAAAGGTTTCATTCCTTATAACCCCGTCCATTGCATAAGACAAACCGAAGAACCGCTTCTATTCTCATCCCTTAACCCCCCAAATGAGCATTGCCAAATTAATTATCTCGATCGTCGCTCGACTTTTGACCGGGGCAATTTTCTATCAACCGACAGGAGAGAAAATTATCGCCCTTACTATCGATGATCTACCCACTCCCAACGATCCGGAAGGAAAATCCACCGATCGCATTTTAGCAGCGATCGCCGCTCATAATCGAGAAAAAGCCAGCCCCGTCAAGGCGACTTTTTTTCTGATCACGGGACACCTGCAACCGAACTCCACCTTGATTGAGCGTCTAATCGCCCAAGGTCACGAAATCGCTAATCACGGCAGCCAAGATCTCCGCACCAGTCAACTGGCTGCCGACGCTTTTGCCAGTCAGTTTCGGGAAGCTCACGATATTTTAAGTCGTCTTGCCGGTCAAGCTCCGCGCTGGTATCGTCCCGGTCAAGCCTTCTATAATCAATCTATGCGCTCGTTTTTGGGGAAATTCCCTGGCTATGAGTCCCGATTTGCCCTCGCTTCCATGATCCCTTTAGATACCAGAAAAGCAACGAATCATCCTCAATTTACCACTTGGTATATCTCGCAATTTATTTTCCCCGGGGCGATTTTAGTGCTTCACGGTGGTTCCCCCGAAAGAGATGAGCATACGGCGATCGTACTGAAGAATTTATTAGCTAAATTACACGATCAAGGTTATCAGGTGATGACTCTCAGCCAATTAGTTGATCACAAACGTTAAGTAGTTGGACAAAAGTAAGTACCTAAGCAAAATTAATTACACATATCTAACCACCTCTTGCCTCTTGCCTCTTGCCTCTTGCCTATCTTCACTAGGAAATTAATTTTGCACGACTACTTAAAGTTAACTGTAGGGTAAGGAGTCAGGAGTCAGGAGTCAGGAGTCAGGAGTCAGTAAGAATTGCGGCAATTTACATTTCTTAAGATAGACAACAGAATTTATGTCCGACTACTTATTAGCTGATTTTCTCGGCATTAAAGACAAAAAAAAGATGATGGGAATCTGACAACATTTGGCGATGAGGTTTGCCAAGAGGTTTTCATCAATCTCGATGGACTTGTTTACCCTGAACAATCCTCTATTTTTTTTACAAGTCAGACTAAATCTTTCCAGGAGAAGTTGCAATTTTTTTCTTGGCATAAGTTGCTATTTGAGAGACGAAAATATAGAAGTAGCTGATTAAGCTAAGACGTATTTAAACAGCTTATTCTTAAATTAGCAGAACCTCCGCCAATCCTTTTACTGTTGCCTTTTGCCTCTTGCCTATTGCCTCGTCTCAACAAGCAATTTAAATTACGAACAGCTTATTTACTAACCTACTTTTTTTAATTTTTAACGGGTTAGGGCTGGGATATACTGAAATTGTTGCTTATAGATCACTACTATGGGACGTTTAGCTCTGATCAGCGTCACTGACAAAACCGGAATAGTTGACTTTGCCCGTCAGCTAACAGAAGAATTTGATTTTGAAATTATTAGCAGTGGAGGAACCGCCAAAACGCTCCAATCGGCGGGAATTCCCGTGATTAAAGTGGGAGAATATACAGGATCTCCTGAAATCTTGGGCGGAAGGGTGAAAACTCTCCATCCTCGCATCCATGGCGGTATTTTGGCTAGACGGGATTGGCAGTCAGATTTAGCGGAAATGGAGGCTAATCAAATTCGTCCTTTTGATTTGGTGGTGGTTAATCTCTATCCCTTTGAACAGACGATCGCCAATCCTGAGGTCACCACCGCTCAGGCGATCGAACAAATCGATATCGGTGGTCCGGCGATGTTACGCGCCTCAGCTAAAAATTTCGCCCATTTGACTGTCATCAGTAACCCGAAGTATTACGAGCAGTATTTAAGCCAATTACGGCAAAATAACGGCGAAATATCCCTGGAATTCCGTCAAAAAATGGCGGGGGAAACCTTCGCTTTAACCAATGCCTACGATGGTGCGATCGCTGCCTATTTCGCCAGCTTAAACGGGGAAACGACTCGCTTTAATTTGGCAGGAAATGCCCTGCAAACCCTGCGTTACGGCGAAAATCCCCACCAAAGTGCCACTTGGTACGGCAGCGGTACAATGGCTCAAGGTTGGGGAAAAGCGACCTTATTGCAGGGAAAAGAACTAAGTTATAACAATTTAGTCGATTTAGAAGCAGCCCGCCGTTTAATCGCCGAATTCGGCAGGGAAGAACCGGCCGCCGCTATCTTGAAACACACTAATCCCTGTGGAGTGGCGATCGGTGGTAGTTTAGTGGAAGCTTATACTAAAGCTTTTCATGGCGATGCTATCTCGGCTTTTGGGGGCATTGTTGCCCTAAATCAAGCCATAGATGAAGCAACCGCTAAAGAATTAACGAAAACCTTCCTAGAATGCGTGGTAGCCCCCGATTGTAGCCCCGAAGCCCGGGATATACTCGCTAAAAAGTCAAAAGTGCGGATTTTATTGCTGCCGGATTTAACCACGGGAGAAAAACAAACAGTAAAAGTTATCGCTGGCGGTTTTCTAGTACAAGCGGCCGATGACGTGGTGGAAACTCCGGATGAGTGGCGAGTGGTGACAGAAAAACAACCTACCCCCGCACAATTAGCGGAATTACTGTTTGCTTGGAAAGTATCTAAGCACGTTAAATCTAACGCTATTGTGGTGACAAAAAATCAAACTACTTTAGGCGTTGGTGCGGGGCAAATGAATCGCGTTGGTTCGGTGAAAATTGCCCTTGAACAAGCAGGGGAAGCGGCTAAAGGTGGCTATTTAGCTAGTGATGGTTTTTTCCCTTTTGATGATTCTGTTCGCACGGCGGCTCAGTTTGGTATCGAGGCAATTGTTCAACCCGGAGGTTCTTTAAAAGATCAGGATTCAATTAATGCCGCTAATGAGTTAGGTTTAATTATGGTCTTAACAGGCATTCGTCATTTCTTGCATTAATATAAAGTTAGGGTGTGTTATTGCTTAAATTAACGCACCCCAACCAGTTATTAATTATCGGTTAATTTCCCCTATTCAATGGTCTTAAATTCACCAAAAGCGCGAGGATGGCCAGCTTTTTGGTAACAAAGAAAATAGCGCGCGGGTTCGTAATGATTTTCAGCACTAAAAGGGGAACAGAAATGATCTGCAAGTAAATCTTCTCGCACAAAGAAAGCATTTACTCCCGAAAAACTACAACCCACCAGTTTATAACCCTGTTGATGACCAAGTTTTTCTAAAGCTTTCAAACTTGATCCCATATGACTATTATATTTCCATTGGTGACTAGGATTATACTGCATCACCCAACTGGATTCGGGGGTATAAATAGCATTATATTCGAGAATTACCACCCGGGGACGATAATTAGTAATTGCTTGCCAGACCCAATAATCATTACCATCAATATCAATGGATAATAGATCTAATTCTGTCGGTACATTGCCCTCTCGAAACAAGTCTTCAATATTTGCGATCGCCGATCTTGTAGGGTGCGTTCCCTAATCTGGATCCTACTGCTCCACCGATCGATTTTTGGGAACGCACCATGCCCATAGATTGAAGTTGTGAGTTTAAGTGCGATGCCGAAGGCACTACGCCATTGCCGTATGTAGCTTAAAGCTTGAGGGTCAACTAACAAAGATATGCCCAGAGGTGGGTTAGTCATCTATCGGATTAAAATGTAAAGAGAATAATCACCCATACTTCAATCTAATATCCATCCTATGCAAATTACCCTCAACCTTGATGAATCGCTTCTCAAGGAAGCCTTTCAACTGACTAACCTCACCACCCAAGAGGAACTAATGAATCTTGCTCTACAAGAATTCGTAAGATCCCGCCGTAAGAAAAACCTTCTCGACCTTGCCGGACAAATTCAATTTGCTCCAGATTTTGATTATAAAGCCCTACGTGAAACTCGTCATGTTGCTGATTGACACATCTGTGTGGATCAGCGTCTTCCGCGATCGCAGTGGTCAAGTTCGCCAGCAACTGGAAACGTTAATTGCAAATCGTGAGATTTTACTCACCCGCTTTACCCAGCTTGAACTGCTTCAAGGGAGCTTAAACGAGCAAGAGTGGACAATCCTCTCTACTTACCTCGAAGTGCAGGATTATGTTGAACTCAGGCCTTCTTCCTGGCAAGCGGCTGCACGTATTTACTATGATCTGCGTCGTCAAGGATTGACTGTTCGCAGCCCAATTGATTGCTGTATTGCTCAAGCGGCACTGGAAAATGATCTGCTTCTGATTCACAACGACCGTGATTTTGAAACCATTGCTCAAGTGCGATCTCTTCAAAATCTCCGTTTTCAGCCCTAGGGTGCGTTCCCTAATCTGGCTCCTACTGCTCCACCGATCGATTTTTGGGAACGCACCATGCCCATTGATTGAAGCTGTGAGTTTAGTTGCGATGCCGAAAGCACTGGTTGGTCTATCGGCGCGTTACGAGGGCAAGCCTAATCGTAATCAAATTCAGAATGGTACAGTCACACGAAGGTGGCATTGGAACAGTGGAAGAATGCAAACTAAAACCTGGGCTTGGAGCGCAAATTGGTGAAACTATCTTCATTACAGTCCCATTAAGATTCTCAGTCTGTCTTCAACCAATGCCAGGGTTTCTGAGGATACAGTTCCCCATCGCTTCTCAAGTCGTTCTACTGAGATTGATCTTACGTCCTCGCACTTGATAAAACTTGGCATTTTCACTCCTCCCTCTGGGGGTTCCACTTTTAGGTGAAAAGGGATTCCTTTGTCTTTAGAAGTTACTGGCAAAACAACAACTAAGCCAGATGCACCCTGATTAAACAGGTCTGCTGAAATCACTAAACATGGACGCTTACCAGCCTGTTCATGCCCCCTTACTGGATTAAGATCTGCTAGCCATATTTCTCCTCTGGTAATTTCTGCCACTACCCTTCTACTCCATCAGCGAGAGTTTGCTCCCATGTCTGCCTTTCAGAAATTTCCTCTTGCCATAAAGTCTCATTCTTCCTTAAGGCGGCGAAGGCTTCATTCGCTTGAACTAGAAAAACATATCTGCGATAATTTTCGATGGCTTTGTCTAATACTGTTGGGAGCGTATCCCCAGAGGAGTCAACGAGTGCTAACAGCGTTTTGTGAGCAGCCTCACTAATGCTAATTTTTAATTCAGGCATACTTTTCTCTCGTAGCTTGTGTAGGGCTATTGTAGCCAATTGTGTAAGGACTAACAACCTGGTTGGAACTGATTATTTATTCTCCCTTTTGCCTTTTTCCTCTCCTGATATGTAGCCTATACTCAACGGATTTAGTATTAGATAACACCTGTGAATAACGGAGTCGGAGAAGAATTTTTTTTGCCCAATGTTGAAACACTTTCAACTGATGGCGTTTGCTGGGTAAACGCAAAATATAGACGAATCGACGCATTATATCAGCCAATCTACCACTAATATTAAGGCCAAAACTGGAGACAAGGGCTGATTGTTTACCTAGGGTTAACATATCACCTAAATGGAGATAATAATAGGGTTGGGGCGATTTTTTTCTGATCACTGCCGAGATATTTTTGGCTACTACACTGGCTGCTTGATAGGCTGCCTGTGCCGTGGCAGGAATTACCTGTTTACTCGGATAAATTTCGGCTAGATCCCCGACGGCAAAAACTTCAGGATAGTCGATTAATTGTAAACTGGAACGGGTTAATAATTTGCCTTGTTCTGTTTTCTGACAATCTAAATTATTGATCCAATCCTGTGCCTCAGTTCCTGCTGTCCACAATAATAAATCAATGGGGATAACCTCATTTGTATTATCTTTAAATATGGTTATGGAATTAGCGGTAACTTCCTTTAATCCCGTGTTTAAATAGAGACTAACATTCTTGGCTAAAAGGGAACGATAGGAAGCAATACGCACCGATTTAGGAAAGTTTTGCAGTATTTCCTCGTTCCTTTCCACTAGGTGAACTTGGCCCTTTTTTCCTAAACGATCAGCCACCTTACAGGCTAATTCTACCCCATTGGGACCGCCGCCAATAATTGCTAAATCAATTGAGGATTTTCCTTGAGTTTCTAAGTCATGAATTGCCGTTTGTAATTTTTCCACATCCTCTAAACTCCGAAAAGTTAGCCCATAATCGGCTAACCCCGGTATAGCCGGCCAACGATTCCGCACTCCCACCGCTAAAACGAGGTAATCATAATCTATAACTTCCTCATTTTCTAAATATACTCGATGATTGTTTAAGTCAATATTACTGGCTTTTTGAGGTTTTAAATTAACCTGAGTTCCTGTTAATAATTGACGGTAGGAGGGGGCAATTTCCCAGCGTTGTAATTCTCCTGTAATTAGTTCATAGAGAAGGGGAGTAAAGAGAAAATGGTCTTTTGGTTCGACTAAAGTTATTTGCCATTGACCCGATTTTACTGCTGTTAATCGACTCAGATCGAGCGCCGTGTATAACCCTCCAAAACCACCTCCCAGAATGCAAATCTTAGTTATAGGTTTATTCATGGATTTTTATTCTCAGTTGTGTTTAAGATGGGTTTCAGTTCCGAAACTAATTGTTCTGAACGAATAATTCTCGCCGGGGGCAAAAGATGATAGTGAGTGTCAGCAAAAATAGTAGAATCGGTCTTAATATTCAAGTCTTTTGGGTCATAAATTGTTGGCACAACCCGACTTAATTCTTCGGCAGATTTGCGAATATTAGCAACGGTTTTACCATCATTTTTGGCATAAACCCAGGGCAAAGAAACCACTAAAGTCGCCCCTTTTGCTTCTAAATCTTTCTTGAGTTTTTCAATAGCTTTAATCGAGTGAGGAGAAGCAGCAGTATCAAAGGTCATTTGCCACCATTTCCCCGTTCTTTCCTTAACTATAGTCGGATCACCTGTATTAGTCATTGGATCGGAAAGATAACCCGTCATTCTGCCTTTGGTGAATAAATCAACCGTGGATTTAGTAACTGGACGCATCCCCGGAATACCTAATAACCAAGTATCCTCGATCATGGTTTTTAAAGGTATCCCACCTAACCCCGGTTTGCCAATAGCGACGCTAAAAGGTGCGGACCCCCAAAGTCCTTCGCCGCGATTAAAACCGTCCTCATCCATGAGCATGAGATATTCGGGAATCAGCAGAATTACGTCTCCTTGGCGCGCTTTTTCGAGAATCATAGCGGCAATGACATTTAAGCCGATATCCCCCTGTAAACCGAAGTTAACCACGGGCATTCCCAATTCTTTGGCCATTAATTCCGAATTTATGCTATAATGCGCCCCCGATCCCGCCGTGACGATTAAACGCCGCGGTCCTTCGGTACTAGCTGCGATCGCTGATTTTTCTTCGTACATCATCCGCAACCAGCTTAATTCGCCGCCGTAGATGACATTATAAACAAAGCCGAGGGACCAAGCGACTCCCAGAGAGGCTAACCAGGGGAAAGGGTTAAAGGATTTAGTATTCATCAGAATTCAAAGTAAATAAAGTCACCGGTATTAGTGGAAGCTAGGAGAATAGTTAAACCTAGCAATATTTTAGACAGCCAAGGTGATAACAATAGTTCATATTCAAACTTTTTCTGAGCAATAGCCAAATGTTCGAGGATTAAAACAATGATACCAAGAACTAAAGCGACGCTTAAAACTGCTCCTTGATTAAGACTATAGGAACTAAAAATCTCAGCGATATTAGCTAAGGAATAATTGAAAGGATTGGCAATAACCAGCATTTTGCCGATTAATCTTCTGGTGTTCATCTCCATGAAAAAGAGACAACCAAAAATGACCGCCAATTGCGTTAAAGCCCAGGAGACAATTTGCGGCTGAGAAACGTATTTTCCGACGAAAGCATAGAAAGGTCGGCCCAGATAACGCAGTAATAATAATAATGCCCCGTGGTAAGCACCCCAAAAGATGAAATTCCAGGCCGCCCCGTGCCAGAAACCAGAGAGAGTAAAGGTAATGAATAGATAAAAAGGCGCCCAATTTTTATTGGAACCCATCAGGGGTAAAAACACATAATCCCGAAACCAAGTGCTGAGGGTAATATGCCAACGTCGCCAAAATTCGTTAATACTTTGGGATGTATAGGGGGCTAAAAAGTTTAATTCTAATCTCACCCCGACAAAATAGGCCAAACCGACGGCAATAAAGCTATAACCGCCGAAGTCAAAATAGATTCTCAGGGTGAATAAAAAGGCCTCAAACCAGATATACCAAGCATTATCGATCATCTTATCTAATTCGATGTAGGGCGCAATGTTATCGGCGAGGACAAATTTCATAAATAAACCGAGGGAAAGCCAACGCAAACCCTTCTCGAAGTTTTCTCCTGTAAATTTGAGGCGAAATCCCTCCATTTGTGGTAATAAATCCCGGCGACGCTCGATCGGACCTGCGACAATTTGGGGGAAAAAGGAGATAAAATTGACATAATCGAGGACGGCTAGGGGTTTCTTTTTCTTTTCCCGTAGGGAGTCCACCACGAAAGCCACCATCTGGAAGGTATAGAAGGATACCCCCGGCGGTATTTGGCTAGGCACGGGAATTGGGGAAAGTTCCTTCCAGTTAGGGGGGAGAGAAACGAACAATCCGATGATTTCCTGCACAAAAAAGCCGAAATACTTGAAGTAGGCGAGGACGAGAATATCGATGACGATAACGATAGTGGCTAGGAGATTCGCTTTCCAGCCGCTCATTTTCAGCACTAGCCAGACCATAATGTAGTTAAAGGCTAGGGAGACGATGAAAACGAGGAAACTGGTGCGACTGGCGTAATAAAACAGGATCAGGGACAGCGCCGCCAATCCGACTCCATCAAAAACACCTCGCCAGAGATTGAAGGACTTCGCCAGGTAGCGCGCCGTTAGGAAAGGAACGCTAAAAAGGATTAATATCCACCAAAATATAAAATCAGAGTAATTCAAGGCGTGTTAACTCCTGATGGTCTGTGTTACCTTGTTTGAGATGGGTTTCCTGACTTCTGATGCTCAGAGACGAGGGATTTTCTTGACAAGCCTATCAAACTTTGTCAGACTTGTCCATAAAATTACCTTCATCCATCCTAAAAAATCGAGGCTAGACAAGCAATGCTTTATCAAAAACTGTTAGATGCACATAAACGCTATCGACAATTTAAGACTTATCCCCATATTGCCGATCAATATTGGTCTAGTCAGTTGGCAGAGCATAATATTAATCCTAATTATGTGGCATATGATGCTAAATCTGGTCAACTTTTTTACAAACCCTTAGGGATCAGTTTAAGCAAAAATAAGCAGGATTTCCTCTTGGGTAGTAAAGTTTTTAACAAAGCTAACGCCTTAAAGACTCTGGCTGATTGTAAATTTTATATCGATGGGCAACAGGAATTAATTATCGATATCGATGGAGTTAAGTTAATTATCGAGACGGGACAGGATTTAGATATCGCCCATGAAATTTTCCTTTTAGGTGTATATAATTTCCTCTATGACAAGCCCTGTGTAGCGATCGATATTGGTATGAATACGGGTTTTGCTAGTCTCTTTTTTGCCAATCGAGCTAATGTGAAAGCTGTCTATAGTTACGAACCTTTTAAGGCTACCTACGACCAAGCTTTAAGAAATTTTGCCCTCAATCCTAATCTAGCGGAAAAGATTAAAGCTTTTGATTATGGAGTCGGCGCTCGTGATGAAATTATTCAAGTCGAATACGATTACACCGTGAAAGGTAGTGTTGGTATTTCTGGTATTGACAACCAATTAAAACCTTTTGCCTCGAAACAAACAGCTAGAGCCGATTTAATTCTTAAACCTTTCACCGATGTGTTTAAAGGTATTACCTCTGATTATCCCGACATCGATATAATTGCCAAGATTGATTGTGAAGGTTCCGAATACGAAATCCTCGATTCTTTAGCGGCAACCGGTCAATTAGGACAGATTAAAATTATCATGATGGAATGGCATAAAAAGGGTCCCGATGCTTTAGTCAAACATCTGCAAGACTTCGGTTTTATAATCTTTTCCAGGATGCCTCGCAGTAAAAATGTCGGCACTTTGTACGCAATTAAACCCTAAAGTACAGAAGTGAGGTGATGGGGAGATAGGGAGATGGGGAAATTTCAACTAATACCCCAAAACCCCAACACCTTCTAACTGATAACTGATAACTGATAACTGATAACTGCTTTACTGTGCTTGACAATAGGTATTAAAAGCTTCGCCAGTTTCTTTTTCTAATTGTCCGGCTTTTCTTACCTTTTCCTGTGCTAATTTTGCCCCGTTTTTATTGCGAGTTTCGATAACTTGAATTATTTCACGAGTGGCAGTGGCATAATCTTCGTAAACTTGAGCGAAGGCGATTTTATATTTCTCTAGTTCGGTATCCTTCACTGCTAATTTTTTCATATTTTCTGCGGCCTGTTCGATTTTATCGGCGGCTAATAGCCACCTTTTTTGGTCAATTTCTGTCCCTTGAGCGTTGGTTAAGGATTTGGTTTCTTGGGCCACTTCGTTGGCAATCCGATAGATTTTTTGACATTGAAACTGTTTACTATCAGCACAACTTGCTAAAAAAGTCAAGCCCATAAATATTAAGATTATTTTGTTATTCATAGCATTGTATTCGAGAGGATTCTGGAGAAGCTTATAACAGTAAACTATCAGCCTCTAAGTAGGGAGGCACAATTATTTGTAGGATGGGTTAGCGGTAGCGTAACATGAGCGGGCGTTGGGTTTCATGCTTCAACCCAACCTACGTTCTATCGGCACCCCCCTTATCAAGGGGGGCAGGGGGGATCAAAGACAAAATCTATCTTCAATTTAATTGAAACCACTTACTTAGAACTGTTCAATCTTATAAGATTAAAGTTTAGCACTCGATCGCTGTTAAGCGTGTCTTTTTTGATGCCAATTCCATGCGTGTTCAACTATTACCTTGAGATCGGCATATTGGGGATGCCAACCGAGAACCTGTTTAGCTTTATCACTACTGCCGATTAAAATGGGGGCATCGCCAGCCCTTCTGGGACTTTCGATTACGGGAATATCTAAACCAGTTACCGCTCGCGCTGTTTCAATCACTTCACGCACGGAAAAACCGTTACCATTGCCCAAATTAAACACATTACTTTCGCCACCATTTAAGAGATATTCTAAGCCTAAAACGTGAGCCTGTGCCAAATCATTGACATGGATATAATCGCGAACAGCAGTGCCATCGGGAGTATCATAATCCGTGCCGAAAATTGACAGGGAATCCCGTTTTTTCAGGGCAGTTAATAAAGCCAGGGGAATTAAATGGGTTTCTGGTTGGTGATCTTCCCCTAATAAACCACTGGGGTCGGCTCCTGAAGCATTAAAATAACGGAAAGCCACCGATTTTAAACCGTAGGCCGGATCAAAATCCCGAAGAATTTGTTCCACCATTTCCTTGCTGGCAGCGTAGGGACTGAGGGGATGATGGGGATGATTTTCCGTCATCGGAATTTCTTTCGGCATTCCATAAATAGCACAGGTAGAAGAAAAAACAAATTTCTTCACATCGGCGGCGATCATCGCTTGCAAAAGAGTCAGACTACCACTAACATTATTTTGATAGTAAATAGCCGGTTCTTGGACTGATTCCCCCACGGCAATAAAAGCGGCAAAGTGCATGACGGCGGCAATATGACGACTGGCAAATAAATTATCCAGCAGCGATCGATCCCTAGTATCACCGACAATTAACTCAACTTTTAATATATCCTTAATGATTTCGGCGTGACCGTAGGATAAATTATCGAGTACGATGACGGAATAACCGGCATTTTTGAGCGATAGAACCGCATGGGAACCAATATAACCCGCACCGCCAGTAACGAGAATGGTAGGTTTAACTTGAGACACGCGAAAGACCTATTTGAGATTGACTTGTCTATAACTTTATACCCTAATTTTGCTTTGAGTTGACCATCATGTTAAGTCCCCTCGATCTATCTCTTTCCCTTGACAAAGAAACTTATCAATCACAAATTAAAGATTTAATGGAACAACTGCGATCGCTACAGAAGTCCTGTTGGGAGTGTAAATTACCCGTGGTGGTGGTTTTGGAAGGTTGGGCGGCGGCAGGGAAGGGAACTTTAGTCAAAAAAATGGTTAACTATATGGATCCGCGCGGTTTTACCGTCCATCCAATTTTAACCCCTTCCCCCCAAGAGGAAAGTTACCCGTTTTTGTGGCGATTTTGGCAAAAACTGCCAGCAAAGGGCAGTATCGGCATTTTTTATCACAGTTGGTACACCCATCTACTAGAGGATCGACTCTTAAATAAATTGCCCTCCTCCCAGATTCCCCTAGTCATGCGCGATATCAACACCTTTGAGCGACAATTATTTGATGATCGGGTCGCAATCGCTAAATTCTGGATTCACCTCAGTCAAAAGGAATTAAAGTCACGCATCAAAGAATACGCCGAAAATGAGCTAGAATCTTGGCGCGTGCGTCCGGAAGATTGGCAACAGGCCAAACGTTATGATGAGTATGCCAGTTTAGCCGAGGAAATGATTACCTACACTAGCACGGGGGCCGCCCCTTGGACATTGGTGGAGGGCAACTGTCAACGTTGGGCCCGGGTAAAAGTTCTCTCCCAATTAGTCGGTACGATCGCTCAAGCTTTGGATCAGCGCCAATTACCGATCGAACCCCCTGCCAATCTACCACCCCAAGCCCAATTACTGCCCACGGAACCCGATTATCTAGGGAGAGTGGACTTAAGTGCCAAATTGGAAAAAGAAGACTATAAAATCCGTTTGCGTGAGGCACAGGTAGAATTAAGAAAACTGCAATTAGAGATTTTTCAGGCAAATATCCCCGTTTTAGTCCTCTTTGAAGGGTGGGATGCCGCCGGCAAGGGAGGTGCGATCAAACGCTTAACCGATACCCTCGATCCTCGCAGTTATCAAGTGATTGCCTTTGCTGCCCCGACGGAGGAAGAACACCGCTATCATTATCTCTGGCGCTTCTGGCGGAAATTGCCCGCGGCCAAAACTATCGGTATATTCGATCGCAGTTGGTATGGACGGGTTTTAGTGGAGAGAGTGGAAGGATTCGCTAAAGATATGGATTGGCGACGGGCATATCAAGAAATTAACGAATTTGAAGCCCAATTAACCCATTCAGGCTGTGTTTTAGTCAAATTCTGGTTACATATTAGCCCCGAAGAACAGTTAAATCGCTTCAACGAGCGCCAAAATAACCCCTATCGTCAACATAAACTCACCGATGAAGATTGGCGCAATCGGGAAAAACAGCCCCTCTACCATGTGGCAGTTAATCACATGGTAGCTCGTACTAGCACCCCCGTCGCCCCCTGGACGATCGTGGCGGCCAATGATAAGTATTTCGCCCGCGTTAAAGTCATAGAAACAGTAATTGCCGCTATTGAAACCGGTTTGAAACAACGGGGATAGGATCAGTAATCAGTGATCAGTAAACAGTAAACAGTAAACAGTAAACAGTAAACAGTGATCAGTAAATGGGGATCAAGATGAAAATAACTAACTAATTAACTTAAAACTTAAATCTGATAACTTAAATCTGATAACTGATAACTGAATTTATGAGTTTTTCCCCCAGTTTAATTTCTCCCGATCTCAGTTTGGCCGATATTCCCCTAGAGGAAACCCTCTCTTTAGGAGTGATGGCTTCTGGTAGTGGTTCCAATTTTGCTGTTTTGGCGGCAGCGATCGCCAAAAAACAACTCAATGCCCGGATTCCTGTCCTCATCTACAATAATCCCGATGCCAAGGTAAAAGAAAGAGCCGATGACTACAATATCCCTGCGGTTTTCCTCGATCATCGTCAATTTAAACCCAGAGAAGAACTTGATCGGGCAATAGTAGAAACTTTCCAGGAATACGGCGTAAAATGGGTGATTATGGCGGGCTGGATGCGGATTGTCACCCCGGTTTTACTAGATGCTTTTCCCGATCGCGTGATCAATATCCATCCTAGTTTACTACCCAGTTTTAAAGGTGTGCGCGCCGTGGAACAAGCGTTAGCGGCGGGGGTAAAAGTGACCGGATGTACTGTGCATATCGCCCGCGCGGAGGTAGATAGCGGCCCAATTTTAATGCAAGCAGTGGTTCCCATTCTCCCCGATGATACCGCCGCCAGTCTCCACGAACGCATTCAAGTGCAAGAACATCGCATTTTCCCAGTAGCGATCGCTTTAGCGGCGAAATCAGGCCTGTAGAGACAGATTTCCCGACCTCCTTGCCGAGAATACTGGCAAAAAAACGAAAATTCAAAGCAAATCGTTAAATAGGGTTTGCGGCAAAAAGTTTGTTGGTGGGGTTAGGAGTCAGGAGTCAGGAGTCAGGAGTCAGGAGAATTAAGAATGAATAATAATCAGTTAAATGGTCTATTTACAGACTTTATGCTATTTAATCCGGCTCTTCGGGAATTGTTATGCAAATAATTAACTTAAAATAAAATTCGATGAGAGCGCCTACGCTCAAAAGTAGCTGAAATCCATATAGGGAAGGACTTAAGGCACAAACAGGTTAATGCCAAAAGATAGACAATTGAGTTAAGATTTGATATAATTGCCAAAAACGAGATTATTTTACTTATGATACTTGACAAATTTTTGAACCTACAAGGAACCTGTATTCAAGGCTATCGACACCTAGAAAATATCGTTATATTTTGACGAATCGAATCGAAAAGTCAAAAAGCAATCTGTCCTCGTTGTGGGTTAGAGAGCGATAAACTCCACCAAAATCATCGACATTTAGTCAAAGATTTACCAATCTCAGGACAACCAGTGTACCTACAAGTTAATCGTC
>NZ_JADBSZ010000140.1:0-2682 GCF_020246425.1 Microcystis sp. M079S1 | reverse complement strand
TTTCTCGGTTGGTGAGAGAGAGTCTATCTTTCTCTAAAAAAATGGAGAATCACGTTGGGGAACCCTTTGGTATTTTATCCATGACTACAATGCACACCTGGCAAAGGATTAAGCCGCCATCACTACTACCGAATCACCACCAGTAAACATTCGCCGATTAAACCACTTGCGGGAACTTTCCTGCGCCTCTACATGAATCAGAAAAAAAGATTCCTTTCCTCTAAACTTAACTTGTGCGACTAAATCGCTTTCATACCTTTCTCCTTCCGTGACATCAGTAAATACTTCTTTGTCTAAAAAAGTAATCGAGTCCCTATCTAAATAATCCATCAATTGAGGAAAAAATAACTCGATAAATTCGACAAAAAAGGTGGAGATTAACTCTTTAAATAAGCGGTCATGGTCAATATTATTAGTCATGTAATATCATCTTAACTAATCTGAGCGATGAATGACTACTCTTCTCTATTATATTCTGAGAAGTCGGTTTTGGCAACGGATTGTTATGACCTTACCCCCTTAACCTACAGCGATTGCCAAATTCGCCCAAAATCCATCAGATTGAGCTAAATCGAACAAAACATCGTAAAAGGCAGGAAAAATCGGCCAAAGGATAGAAGTCATGACATTGACTGAAAAGGATGACTGCGGCTATTTTGTGGCAACAATCCCCAATTTTTCAAGGGTGCTATCACAAAAATTAACATTTATTACAAGAAAACGGGTTTCTCAAAGAAAACGGGTTTCTAAATAGTTTCTCGAAGAAACCCGTTTTCTCTGTTGAGAATGTAGGTTAAGGATACGTCGAGAAGGCTGGCAATCAGCGTCGGGAGAAACCGCTTATGTTATTTAACAATTCTTTGGCTGGTCGGGATGATTATCGGAATTGGTGGCGACCTATTTTTAGATTGTTATTTTTAATTCTCGTCGCTAACATTCCGCGAGTTATAGCCGAACCTTTAGATAAATATTGCCTCTCACCGGTAGAGCGAAAACCCGAGACGAGATTAACATTATCCCCGAATAAAACAGCACGAGTAACAATCCCAATGCGGGGCCAATCGTTGGAGGTAGTCGTCTCCGGTGTCGATACCCTGCTACTGAAACGGAAAGGCACTCCAACGCCTCTGGTATCGGTGAGGGCCCCGCAATACGATTACGGCCAGATTGACGCTCTGGTTTCGACACAAGATGGTTGGCTCTGGATCGATGGAGGACAAATCGATTACATGGCCCGGCTCGATCTGAATGCTAACCCCCCTACCCTTGGTACACCGAAGGCACTTCCCGAACTCTACGAGCGACCCTGCTCGTTTTGGCATCGTTTCTGGGGTAATTGTCTCCTCGCTCAGGGAGTTTACAGCCAGGCGTTGGATCGCGTATTGATCACTGGTCATCCCGCTACATTTTGGGGACGATCATCCCTCACCACCTTGGAGATCATTGCTGGAAAAGCGAAAGAGATGGGGTCGATCGCACGGGGTGCTAGTCTTGTTTACCCCGTTTATGATGTCCCGCGATTACGAGGTATTTTGCTCAGAGGCATAAAAGATGAGTTGTTCTTTTACGATGGGATTACTGTCACCACCATACTTTCAGGAGAAAGTGCGCGGAGTCGGAACGGTATAACTGGGTGGTACATCGACAGCACTCACTCTGGGAGAACTTTCGTAACTAACGCTGGTCGTTTCCGCGCTCCTTTTCTTAGGGAAATAAAAGCAGGGCCACTGGCGATAGCGATCGCTGTTCCCAAGACACTCGCCGGAAGTTGGTTGAGTTTGTTTCAAAAAGTGGATAAGGAGCCGTTGTGGGGAATTACCCGTCAGTCCCTTTTTGTGGAAATACAAGGCGCTTTCAAACCGGTCGCTACCGTTCGAGAGGGAGCTTTTCTAGAGGGACCGGCCGGTATCGAACAGTCGTCAGATGGCTCGATCACTTTCAGCGTTAAGGACAAAACCACGGGCCGCTCTACCGATTACCGGCTCGCACGTTCCTCCGCGACAGGCCAGTGCGGGATTCGTTTAAAGGCCCGAAGACCGATATCGCTCACCCCGTAGTTTTTCCCGGGGTAGGCATTGCCCACCACCATTAAATAAGGGTTTAAAGGTGAATGGGTGGGCAGTGCAGCACCCTAGAGTAAGATGTTCTTATTGGATTTTTGCCAAAGACTGCTTAAATTCTGCGAGAGAATTAGCGGTAGCTGCTAATTTAACAATCTCTTGTAATTTAGATAGTACCGAAACTTTATTCAGGTATTGTTCCACATCTAAAGGAACTTCATCTAAGGGAGCTTGCCAAACTGTTTTGACAAAATCACGGGCATTTTCTAACGCACCAATTTCCTTCCCTTGTTCTAACAAAAATTAACATTGCTAGAAAACGGGTTTCTCAAAGGACAAGAAAACGGGTTTCTCAAAGAAAACGGGTTTTCTAAATAGTTTCTCGAAGAAACCCGTTTTCTAAATGCAAAGATGGAATGGCTAACATAAACTAAGCAGTTAAAGTATTTAACCAATTGATTAAATCTTCAACCGTAGAGAAATCGAATAAAGCTTCTCCTAATACTTCGACATCATCAATACTTAACCCCATGATTTTAGTTTCCAATGAAGGATTAATCTCCCCTAACTTGCGTTTAAGTTGACGAAGAATCAATGTCTTTTCCCGTTCAATACCTTGTTC
>NZ_JADBSZ010000014.1:0-13944 GCF_020246425.1 Microcystis sp. M079S1 | reverse complement strand
GTCGCGCGCAACAAGTACAAGAAGCTATAGGCGGTCAACGTACCGTGGGACACACGGAATCGGGCTTCTGAAATGGGGCGAAAGTCTGTGGACTCTGTGTAAGACAGTACATGGTTTTTTAACTGTGGTATGCGACGGTGATGGAAGCAGAAACTTAAATCGTGAGGTTTAGGAATCGCCGCACTTTTAGGGCGGCGAGGATGTCAAGGCTAACCATTACCCCAATTCTAGAATTATCCGTTTTTTTAGGTTTTCTTGACTACTATTCGGCGGTAGCCAATCCAGTTTCGGTGCTGCCGGTGGTGCGACGACGGGTGAGAGTATTAAAGAGCATAATTCCGATCGCTTTGATTAGATTACCTTCCAACTCTTGGAACATTTTCATGTTCAGGCCAAAAGCGGCGTTAGCTTCGGTGACAATGCGATCGGCCATGGCTTGATCTACCGGTAACTCGTCGAGAGTTTGACGATAGTGGTTTTTATAGGCTTTTTCGTCGGTAATATCTTTAAAATCATAGAAAGCTGTGCCACCAGTTTCCAGATTCATCGCTTTTTCGGCGATTTTTTTCAAGATTTGCCCCCCGGACAGATCGCCGAGATAACGGGTATAGGAATGAGCGACTAATAATTCGGGTTCTGTTGTGGCGATTTCCCGAATCCGGTTAACGTAGGCCTGACCTGCGGGAGATAAAGCGATCTCGTTGCGCCAATTTGGACCGTAATAAAAATATAAATCCTGTTCCAGCGCATTTTTGCGATTGAGTTCAGGAAAACAGATTTTAGAAACGACGGGATGACTACGAAGTTTTTCCATCTCCTCCTCCATGGCCGAATAGACGAAGTAGAGGTTAGCCACCAGTTTGCGATAGGAAGTTTTTTCTACCACGCCTTTGAGAAAACACTTGACAAAACCGACGTTTTCTGCCATGGTGTGGGATTTTTTCGTGCCTTCTCGCAGTTGAGTTGATAAATTAACGCTCATATTATGATCACCTGTTGGGATGAGTAGAATGGATCGGGTTCGTTACAGATGCTTACTAAAACCGTCTATTTTGGTAGATTAAACTGAATCGATCGCTAATTTTATTAAGAATTTTTACAGTGCCGCCGGGGGAGCTTAGGGGAGAAATTTAGCTCTAGCAGGACTTGACCGCCGGTTGAAACCGGTATCGATCGAGATGGCGCAATTGTAAAGATTAGTGAAAAACTGCTCCCTAGTTGATCTTGGTGAGAGAGAGGGTGTAGTCTAGCACCAATATCAATCATCGAGCAACATTCTTCACACTTCTTAGAAATTCTTAACATTCAGGAGACTTATATCAGCAAAATTTCACAAATTAAAACCGAATTTAGCAATCATGCTTATAATCAGTACAGGATTCTTTATGTTGTGCTAAACTCAAGCCCTTGAGAGACAAAGCCCTAGTTGCGATGTCAGCGAGAACACATTTAGCAACTCCCTATCCAAACCCTTAGTCATAACACTCTGGTAATGCCCCGAATACTTGTAATCGATGATGATCCTGCAATCGCGGAATTAGTCTCCATCAACTTGGAGATGGCGGGTTATGACGTTAATCCCGCAGAGGACGGGATTAAAGGCCAGGCCTTGGCCGTCCAGTTACAACCCGATTTAATCATGCTGGATTTAATGCTGCCCAAAGTCGATGGTTTTACTGTCTGTCAGCGTTTGCGACGAGATGAACGCACGTCCGACATCCCGATTTTGATGCTCACAGCCTTAGGACAAACCCAAGATAAAGTGGAAGGTTTTAATGCGGGTGCTGATGATTACCTGACCAAACCTTTCGAGGTGGAGGAAATGTTAGCTAGGGTACGCGCTCTCCTCAGACGCACCGATCGCATTCCCCAAGCCGCTAAACACTCAGAAATCCTCAGTTTTGGACCTTTAACCCTGGTTCCCGAACGTTTTGAGGCAGTCTGGTTTGAAAGTGTGGTCAAGTTAACCCATCTAGAATTCGAGTTACTCCACTGTCTTCTCCAACGTCACGGTCAAACCGTTTCCCCCAGTGATATTCTCAAGGAGGTCTGGGGATACGATCCCGATGATGATATCGAGACTATTCGCGTTCATATTCGCCATCTGAGAACGAAACTAGAACCCGATCCCCGCCACCCTCGCTATATTAAAACCGTTTACGGTGCGGGTTATTGTCTGGAGTTACCCACCAATGAACAGGTGGTGCTTGATTCATCGGCGGCAACGGTTTAAACAGGGAGCAATTGTCTAGATAGGCAATAGGGACAATTGTTTCCTCGCTCCTCCTCCTCTTCAGATTGAGAAGGTTTGACCGGCGGTTGGGTTTTGATGGCTATGGCTGAGGCCTCTTTTTGGCCCTGACTATAACGAGGGGAAAACACCCCCAGCAAGTCAGGACAATGGCGAGAGTAACTACTGGTTTAAGGTAAATCCGTCGCCCCCATCAAAAAGCGATCGCATTCCCTGGCAGCCCCGCGGCCTTCATTAATCGCCCAAACCACCAAACTTTGACCACGACGACAATCCCCCGCTGCAAAGACTTTAGGTAAGCTAGTGGCAAATTGACCGTGTTCGGCCTTGATATTGCTGCGAGCATCCTTTTCTAAGCCTAAATCATCGAGTAAAGGCTGTTCTGGTCCCAAAAATCCCATGGCCAATAGAACCAATTGCGTCGGGATGACTTTTTCTGTTCCTGCTACTGGTTGGGGGATAAACTGCCCTTTTTCGTTGCGTTGCCATTCCACCTGTACCGTGTGAATCCCTGTGACGTTGCCCTCGCTATCCCCCTCGAATTTAGTCGCCGTGGTGGTATAAACCCGGGGGTCATCGCCAAAACGTGCGGCCGCTTCCTCTTGTCCATAGTCCATACGGTAGATTTTCGGCCATTCGGGCCAGGGATTATCGGCGGCCCGTTCTCGGGGCGGTTGCGGCATAATCTCTAATTGGGTGACGCTACGGCAGTTATGACGCAGGGAAGTCCCCACACAGTCGGTTCCCGTGTCACCACCGCCGATAATTACTACGTCTTTACCCGCGGCCGAGATAAAATCCTCCCCGGACTGTCCGTCTAATAGTGCCTTTGTATTAGCGGTGAGAAACTCCATGGCGAAGTGAATGCCCTTTAATTGGCGACCTTCGATGTTTAAATCCCGGGGTTTGGTGGCCCCGGTACAGATAACCACGGCATCGTATTCGTTTAATAGGTCTTGGCTGCTGATATCCTTGCCCACTTCCGTGTTACAGACCATTTTTACCCCTTCCTGTTCGAGCATCTGGAGACGACGCAGAACCACTTCTTCCTTATCTAACTTCATGTTGGGGATACCGTACATCAACAGGCCGCCGGGGCGATCGGCCCGTTCATAAACTGTCACCCAGTGACCGGCTTTATTTAACTGGTCGGCGGCCGCTAATCCAGCAGGTCCAGAACCGATCACGGCCACTTTTTTGCCGGTACGGATGGCGGGGGGATTGGCAGTAATCCAACCGGATTCCCAACCTTTGTCAATAATCGAACATTCAATATTTTTGATCGTAACGGGGGGATTATGAATACCGAGAACACAGGAACCCTCACAGGGGGCGGGGCAGACTCTACCGGTAAATTCGGGGAAATTATTGGTTTTATGGAGGCGATCGAGGGCTTCTCGCCACAATCCTCGATAGATTAAATCATTCCATTCGGGAATCAGGTTATTAATCGGGCAACCACTGGCCATGCCACTAATTAGCGTTCCCGTGTGACAAAATGGTGTACCACAATCCATACAACGGGCGGCCTGATTGCGGAGTTTATCTTCTGGCATGGGAAGATGAAACTCATCCCAATTATGAAGGCGATCGAGGGGGGTAAGTTCGGAAGGAAGTTCACGCAGGAATTCGATAAAGCCAGTCGGTTTGCCCATAGTCTTTGTTATCTCTGTCGTTTATTCCCTATCTTCCTTCACAGTTCGATCGATCCTCGCAACTTTACCGATTTCTTTAATAAAATCTGGGAGGGTGGGGCAAAGGAGAGATGCTCTTGGCTAGGATAAGACTAGGGGATTACCGATTGAGCTAGGTAAAAATTCGGGTACATTAACGGTTTTTCCATTGATAGGAGCTAGTTTTTCGAGGACAAAGTCAGGAACTTTGGCTTCTTGGCCTTTTACCTGACAACAATCGCGCAGGGCGATTAAAAAACCTTTGGGTGTGGTGTCTAGGTGTTTTAGCCATTCCCACCATTGACTATCATTATCCCGATAGAGGTCGAGCAGGTGCAAAGCCGCTAAATATTCAGCGATGGGATCGAGAGCGAAACGGAGACGATCTTGGGCAGGTCCGACGATTTGGATAAGATGTAGGCGTTGTTCCAGATATTTTAGGCGAATTTCTGCGGTATTATCGGCCAAAGCCAGCAAAATATCTTCAATTGCGGCGGTGTTCGGCTGATAGGTACTTTTCAAGCATTCCCAAGCCACAATTTTCGCTGTTTTCTGTACTATGCGATCTTCTAGTTTATCTTTGTGGACATCTCGATTCAGTTCGTTAACATAGTGAAGCATTAAATCGGGGACGTTATCGGGCAAGGAAGCGGTCAGAGTTTGGGCTGATTCCACTTTAGAGGCGATCATTTGTTCGGCATAAAGTTTCGCCAAGAGGAGGGTGATATTGCCGCGATCGACGATCTGAGATAGGTGACGACAGGCATCGAAGAATTCGGGATCGGGAAAGAGTTCTCGTTTGCCTCGTTCCCTCAGATAAGCATCCATGAAGGATGATAGGTGATTACCTTCAATCCGTAGGGGTTGAATGGTAGTTTTGACGACGTGACCAAGTACTTCCCGCGTGCGGGAGGTAATTAACAAAGCGTTGGCAGGACAATCGGGCATTTCCGGGCGGATGAGTTCGCGGGTTTCGGCGCTCATTTCCGAGAGATGATCGACAATAACGAGGATGCGTTGTTTTCTGAGCAGTTGTTCCAGAAGTTTGGCCGAAATGGGTTCAGTATCTTGTCCTAACTCGTCGTTGAGTTGTCCCAGAATCGCATCGGTAAAGGGACATTTATCGTGATCGGGATCGAGATCGTCTTCGATCAGTACCGGTAACATTCGATGTTTAAGGATTCGCTCGTTTTCGTCCTCGGACATCGCCCATTGGGCAATCTGACAGGCAAGACTGGTTTTGCCTGAACCGCCTTCACCCCAAATCAACAGGTGTTTTCGTGTGGCAAAGGTAGTTTGCAGGTGTTTGGGGGTGAGTTGGGCGATGGTCGTCCGGTCATTCAAAATGACCGGACTGGGAACGTGAACCAGCCGTTTTTCTACCGTATCTTTTTGTTGAAAGGCTTCTTGTACCGATTTGATGTGAACCCCGACCCAGGCATCTAAAACTCGTCCATGATATTTGAGGGGAGAGAGTAAACGTAAAAAAGTCACCGTTACAGAACCGATCGCGGAAACGAGCGGATTGCTAATCTTTGCTGAGGTTTCCAATGCCCCTAACAAACCTTCATCGAGTTTCAATAACCAGAGTGGTTTTAACCAGAACATTCCACCGTAGGAACTCAGTACAATCACCACGGCCCATGCCCAGGGATTTTTGAGTATATCGTGTAGGATAAACTGTTCTGCTTGGATCATTCTGAGAATCTCTAGCTGTTGCTCGGTTTTTCTAATCTCCTGTTCATAAAGAGACTGCTTCTCTTTCAGGGCTGCCAAGGCTTCATTCAAAGAATCGATCGCTTTCTTAACATCGATTTTGTTGTTCCGGGCCTGATCGGGAAAACTCTGAGCGATCGCCGCTATCGCTTGAGCAGCTTTGGGCTGTTCTTCATCCAAAGCTTTGATCAGACTTTCGAGGGTTTTTTGATCGCCGTTGAAATCAAAAGTATCTTTTTGTGCTATTAGTATCCCCAAAGCGGCGGCAGCATCACCTCTGACTAACGAATTAGGATCGTTTTCTAGGATGTCATGCAGTTTAGTTAGGGTTTCGCGATCATTGCCCCCGATCTGTCCCAAAGCGGAAACGACATAGGAGCGTAGGGTATAATTTTGGTCGTCTAAAGCCGTGCGAAGTCTGGGGATAGTCTCTTGAAGAGCTTTACGAATCCCGCTATCTTGGCTATTTTGGGCGATTCTGCCTAAAGCATCGGCGGCTTCTTTGCGGACAACCCAAGAGGGGTCACCTAAAGCTTGATCAAAAAGTTCTACTAAAGCTAGGTCTGGTGTGACAATTTGTCCTAAAGCTTTGGCCGCACTGGCGCGCAGATGACTATTGGTATCTTGTTTCAGGATAGCTTCGAGTATCGGAATCACACCCGCATTTTTAGGTACATTTTTATCGGTAAAACTCAAGAGGGTTTCTATCGCTAATCCCCGCAGTTCATCGTTATTATCTGGGTTTTTTAGCACCTGTACCAGTTCATGGACTACGGGGGCTGCCCCAATACCTCGCAACGCCCAAATGACACTTTTACGCATTTCGGGGGGTTGAGAGGGATCGAGCAGCAGCTCTTTTAGTGGGAGTATGGCATCTTCTGCCCCTGTGCCGATGCCCCTCAAAACATAAGCGGCATTTTTCCTGACTTCTAAGGGTACGGTCGATTCTTGAACCGCGGCAATTACCGAACAGAAGATCGGCTCCTGTCGTTTTCCTTCCCAATCGCTCAGGGGATATAAGTCTTTACTCCATTGATTAACTATTTGTAACTGTTGTGACAAGGTTTTAGTCTTGATCTGTTCAATTTTAGATTTAACTTCTGGAGAATTTATTTGTTCCGGGGTACAGGTAACAGCCCCAGCACTACCGGAAGGATTTAAGAGGGAAACTAGGCTCAACAACGTGGCACTTAGCCCTGTCAACGGTGAATAACGGAGATGTTTATTCATGATTTTACATCCCAACCAAGATCAGACAAAAAGACTGCATTCTTAAGTCTTTAAATAAATAACTACCCTGCTCTACAGCCCATCTAAGCCTCGAACCCATTCTATCGTTATAATTTTTTTAAATCTCTAATACTTAACAATAATTAATAGATATTTGTTAAAATCAACGAAAAGATAAAGGCTCCCTCAAACTTGCTGGCACAACGAGAAGAACTATATCGCTCTTCTAGGACTCTAGGCAGAGAAATGATAGTAGCGAAAGACATAGATTTTAGCCATTAAACTACTTTGTTAGTACAAGGTGTCAAGGCGAGCCGTGATTGGGTTGTCGCTCTTGGAGATGTCTAATCTTCAGTAAATATTTTCTCGTATATTTTTTGGTCTAACCCAACTCGGTATGTCTATATATAAATGTGTTTTGCTTGTATTGCAGCTGTTTCACAAGTCATTTAAAACCCAGATTGGCAAACCCTAGTAATACAAAATCCTGTTTAAAAGGTATAGGGGAGCGGGGGGAAACAATCCATAACTGGGTTTTTACAGTTGGATTCCCAGTTAATCCCACTTCCCACTATCAAAAACGGATTTGCTATGAAACCCCCCTGAACGGTTACTTTTTATCTCTGTCGTTTATTCCCTATCTTCCTTCACAGTTCGATCGATCCTCGCAACTTTACCGATTTCTTTAATCTTATCGGCAACTCAGTGGACTAACAGGCGGTAATTTTGACAAATTCGGGAATTAACTATTGAGTTAAAAACAGGCGATTTCAAGAGGAAGGGGGCAATTCTAAGGGGATAGCCCCGATTATTCCCTTACGAAAATCATTGAGTAACTGCATGGCTGCCCTTTCTTTATCTTCTTGATATTTGAGATTGGCCAATGTTTCGATAAAATCCTCCCCGGTCATGTCTAGAGTATTCAACCCATAACGAGATTGTAAAAGTCCTTCATAGTTTAATTCTACTAATAAATCGACAAAAGCCGCCGCTATCCTTTGGTTATCATAACCAGCATCGCCAATATCCTCACAGATAGCTAATTTCACCGCATCCCTTTGATTATCTAAACGGGAAGGAATCACCCCCGGCGCGTCTAATAATTCTAAGGTGTCGGAAATTCGTACCCATTGTAATTGTCGCGTTACTCCGGCCCTGCGGGCGCTGGCGACGACTTTTCGCCCTAATAAACGGTTAATCAGGGCAGATTTGCCCACATTGGGAAACCCGATCACCACGGCGCGCACTGGACGCGGTAACATTCCTCTCAGTTGGCGTTTTTGGTTAATTTCATCGCCAATTTTTTCCGCCGCTTTGATAATTGCTTTAACTCTTTCTCCCTGTTTAGCGTTAGTAAAATAGACGGTTTTTCCTTGACTTTTAAACCATGTTACCCATTGTTGATGGGCAGATTCGGGAATCATATCGAGACGATTTAAGATTAACAAGCGCGGTTTATTGCCAATCCAATCGTCCACCTGCGGATGATGGGAAGCTAAGGGAATGCGAGCATCGCGCACTTCTAAGACCACATCCACAAGTTTAAGATGTTCCTTGAGTTTTCTTTCCGCTTTGGCAATATGACCGGGATACCATTGAATTAACGACATGGGAGATGGGAGTATAAAATTAAATCTTATCAGGAATAGTCCCTAGATAGCTATAATTATCTGAGAAAAAGTTTAGTAATTTCACTGCAATTATAACAGGATTGTCGATGACTAATTTAAAAAAATGGCAAATTATTAAATCCGAGCTAGTTTTTCATAATCGTTGGTGTCAAGTCCGTCAAGACGCGGTGAAGTTATCCTCCGGACAAGTTATCGATGATTATTTCGTTAATATTCGTCCTGAAATTGTTTTAGTTGTTCCAGTTACTGGGGATAATCAATTGGTTTTTGTCCGTCAATATCGTCACGGAGTTAAGGAAATTTTATTGGAATTTCCTGCCGGAGCAGTAGATGCGGGTGAAGATGATATTACTGCGGCAGCGCGTCGGGAATTCGAGGAGGAAACCGGTTATCAAAGTGATTCTCTAATAGCTCTGGCTGTTTTGTACGATAATCCCGTTAAAGATACTAACAGAATTCATATTTTTTTGGCTCTTAATGCTACTCCCACAGGTCAACAAAAGTTAGATATTACCGAGGAAATTGAAGTTATTCTTCGACCTTTACAGGCAATTAATCCACAGGAAATTACCGTCTCTGGTAGTTTAGCTGCTTTCTATCTAGCGAGGGATTTTTTAAAGCAAAATTAAGTAATTCTAGCGGTTATCTTAATGGGGAGGTATGAAGTTTTCGTTTATTCCCACTTCCCCACTCCCCGCTCTCCTACCTCTGCGCTTTTCTCTACTGTTTGAACAGGATTTGTATTACTTTAAGTTTTATTTTTTTCACTTGTCTATGAGTAATTTTTTGATGATTGCTGGCTTTATCCTATCAGCTTATGCGATTGTTGCCAACGATTCCCTACAAACTTTAGGGACTTTTTTAAGTGCCAATGAAGAACGTCCCTGGTGGAGTTTATGGCTGTACACCAGTATAATCTTAGCCTCGATTTTTATCGCTGGTTGGTATATTAATCAGGGAGATGTGGCTTATAATCGACTAGAAATGATTCCCTTCCCAGAAACTTTTACTTGGATTTATATCGTTCCTCCCTTAGCAATTTTAATTCTCACCACTTGGGGAATACCTGTGAGTACAACCTTTTTGGTTTTAACAGTTTTTGCTCCCCAATCTCTAGATGAAATGTTAATTAAATCTGCTTGGGGTTATTGCATTGCTGTTATAGTGGGGTTAGTCATCTATCGAATTATTTATCAATTAGAAAACTTTTTCCTAGAAACAGTTAATCAAGAACCTCAAAAAATCTGGGTGGTTTTACAGTGGTTATCCACCGGGTTTCTCTGGAGTCAATGGTTAATGCAAGATTTTGCCAATATTTTCGCCTATCTTCCCAGAAAGTTAGCAGCAACATGGTTAGTTTTATCTCTAACAGTTATGCTACTCCTGCAAACCATCATTTTTATTAATCACGGTGGTCAAATCGAGAAAATTGTCACTAGCAAAACTAACGCCCATGATCTGCGTTCTGCAACAATTATTAACTTAATTTATGGTCTAATTTTACTGTTTTTCGTTGGCTATAATCATATTCCCATGAGTACCACTTGGGTATTTTTAGGTTTATTAGGAGGTCGAGAAATTTCTCTGACTTTAACCAGAGAAACCCCTAATTTAGCCGCCACGGGTAAACTGGTTTTAGGGGATGCCTTGAAAGCTTTTATCGGTATGATTGTTAGTGTTACTATCGCTCTTGCTTTACCTCTACTCGCTCAAAAACTTAACTATCTATAGGAAGTGGGGTGTGGGGTGTGGGGTGTGGGGTGTGGGGAGATGTAAATTAAGAATAACAAGATTGGGGAGATAGGCGATCGATTGATGCTCCGGAGTGATAAAGTTTTCTATTGCTGATAATCTCGAAATTATCGTTCAACCAGATTAAAGATGCTTCTGTGACTAGACCTTCTTCAAGAGTGACTAGGGAAAAATTGCGAGATTTACCCGTATCGGAGTGGAGAATACGAGGGACACTGGCAGCATTCAGATAAACAGTTCCCATCTCGGAAGTGACCACGGGATTGCGTAAACGGGAAGTAGTATGACGGAGACGGTGGTGCATATGACCGAAACTGACGAGAGAAACCTGTTTTCCTAATAGCTGTGCTTGTGCGATGGCCGCTGCTAAATCCGGATCCCCGTGGTCCCCTCCCAAAGGTTGCCAATCGCGACCACAGATAGCTTCCGCTTCCTTTCCCAGTCCGGCTGGACCATTGTGACCTAAAAAAATCAGGTTATTATAGGCAGTATCTTGAATATTAGCGATAATTTTGGCAGTAGATTCGGCAAAACTGCTGATATTATAGCGTTCTTGAAAAAATTCTCCATTTTTCCACTCGGATCCCCCCCAAGTAAAGGGACGACCCCCAACAATCGAAAGCTGTAAACTGGGTAGGTCTAGTTTTGAGTAACCCACATGAGCAACCCCTAATAATTCTAACTGGGCGGTGACACGATCTTCCTTGTTGCGATCGTAGGGACATTGTTTTCGTCCCCAGGGGGTGGCGCTATACCACGCGTCATGATTACCGAGAATAACGGCTTTTGGTAAGGACAAACTAGCAATCCGACCGACAATTTCTAGGGATTCATTGCCAAAATCGCCGACAAATAGGGCTAAATCCACTTGTAAAGCTTCTAGAGCTAAATTATCTTCTATTTCCCATTGGTCGTGAATGTCACCGATGACGGCGATTTTATAGGTGCGAGGGAAAGAACTTACCATTACCAGTTATCAACTATCATTTATCAGTAACGATCATAACTAGGATTGGCCGAATAAATAGACCTCTTGCAAAAATCAAAAATCTTCCTTTAGGTGAGGAGTCTCCGAGCCAGTAGTCAGTAGTCAGGAGAATTAAGAATGAGCATTAATCAATTAAATGCTCTATTTGGTTATTTTATGCAATTTTATGCTTATTTTTCTCATTTTTGCCCTCTCAAAAATTAATTATGCAAGAACTCTGGTAAAGATGTAAAGATTTAAAACAAAGTTATCCACAGTCATCGGTTTGTTTGTAAATTTAGATACAGAATTATCAGGGTGATCTGTGTATGTCTTTACTACAATACCGCACTACTGCCGTTGTTACTTGTCCCCAAGCAAATACATGGGTACAACTCAGAATGCTCCCCTCTCCATACAGCTTTGATGAAGCGCTACTACTCTGTGAACAGGATCAGGGCCGTTGGGTGGCATGGATTCCCGATTTTGGCGAAATTATCTTGATCGAAGGGCAATTTGAGGGATAAACTAACTCTTGCTAACAATTAAGGCAGATAAACAGCGATCGATCACTTGTTTTAATACTAGAGCCGTCCAATCGATATCGGCCGCGCTGGTGTCCCTTCCCAGGGTTAAACGAATTCCCGCTAATGCTTCTCGATCGCTGTAGCCCATAGCTTTTAAAATTGGACTAGGGGAAAGTTTGCCACTATGACAGGCGGATCCGGAACTAATGCCGATTCCTGCTAAATTAAGCTGACGAACTAGCTGTTTTCCCGTGATGTGACTGTTATCGTCCGGACGGACAATAAAGCTGACGTGGTGGGGTAAACGATAGAATCGGTCTCCTGTGGGCAGCAGATAAGGATAATCGGCTAAGAGGTCAAATAATCGATCTCGCAGGGCTATTAAACGCATTTTTTCGCTAATTAAATCTTTTTGGGCTAATTCGGCCGCTAAACCGAAAGCTGCGATCGCTGGTACGGCTGGGGTTCCCGATCGCAGACCTTTTTCCTGACCACCGCCCCGCAGTAATGGTAAAATATCGACACCGGCTCTGATGTATAAAGCTCCCGATCCTTGCATTCCATAAATTTTATGGCTAGAAAGAGATAATAAATCTATGGGCAGTTTCCGCACATCAATAGCGCATCTTGCCGCCACCTGCACCGCATCGGTGTGAAAAAGAACTCCCCTTTCTCTGGCAATGCTGCCCAATTCTTCAATCGGTTGTAGAGTTCCCACCTCGCTTTGTCCGTAAATAATGGAAATTAAGACCGTATCGCTTTGAATTGCGGCTTTTAGGTCTAAAGGATTAACTCTACCTTGACGATTGACGGGAAGACGAGTAATTTGCCAACCTTGCTGCTCTAATTGTCTACAGGGTTCAGCGATCGCTGAATGTTCCACACTAGAAATAATTATATGACGGGGGCGGTTATACTGTTGAGCAACCCCGATAATCGCTAAATTATCGGCTTCCGTGCCGCCAGAAGTGAAGATAATCTGGTCTGGATTGGCATTAATTAACCCTGCTACCTGTTCTCTGGCCATTTCGATGACTGTCGCCGTATCCTGTCCCCAAGTGTGTAAACTGGAGGGATTGCCCCAATGATGCCGGAGAATAGTGGCAACCCGCTCGATCACTTGGGGATGAGTGGGGGTAGTGGCACTATAGTCAAGATAAATTTGCATTATTTTACAATCTGAGAAATGAGAGTCAAGACAGGCAGCTATTCTCAGTTTAGCGGCTTAAGGATTAGAAAGCGGGTTTCTTAAAGAAACCCGCTTTCTTAAAGAAAGCGGGTTTCTGGGTTTCTTAAAACTGCTTTCTAGCATCTTTTCTGATCTCAGGGTAAACCAAAAGTCTGAGCAAGGTTTTTCATGGTACGGAACAGCTTATAAGGCTGGTCAGGAAAAGTTTGAAAGTCAAACCTTTGGTGAAATCTTACTACAAAAATCAACAGATTCCGAATTTAACACAAATCTAGCAACTATTTATTCATCATTTGCTCGTACCATTGAGCGTCTGCTTGAGCTTGCTCGGAGGGAGCGGGGGGATTTAACAGGGCCTCGACAAAAACGAATTGATCGCGTTCGGTTAATTCTACCAATTGGCTATCTTTGATCGTTTGCATAGCTGCCTCAGCCAAAACTGACACCATAAATTCAGTCAAGTTCTGTCCCCGTAAAAAGGCAGCCATCTCCATCAGTTGCTTTTGCTCTGCTGTTATGCAAGCCTCTAACCGCGCATTTTTGCGGATTTTAGTCCCTTGGGGTAAATCTTTATCTGGTTTCGTTCTCATGGCTTAGAAATTATCTAATTTAAGCACATTATATTCTTAGAAAACGGGTTTCTGAGTTGATAAGAAAGCGGGTTTCTGGGTTGTTGACGAGAAAACGGGTTTCTTAGAGAAACCCGTTTTCTGGATCTCTTTGAAGCCTTACTCATCTAACAACAGCCCCTTTAACTCTGGAGAGATGACATCTATATCCATCATCATAAATGAACGACAAGCAGCCATCGAGCCTAAAATCGCGACAATAATTTCCAGATTGGGTAGTGTTCCTTCTCTCCATCCCCTGAGAGGGGGACAAGCGAGCTAGAAGGTAGATAGGGCAAGCGATATCGCTCTTTGTCCTTTGATGTAATCCTTCAACCGATAGCGGCTAATTTGCATTAGCTCTTCTATATTTTTTTGGAACATTTGATGTAGCTGGAGC
>NZ_JADBSZ010000139.1:0-33008 GCF_020246425.1 Microcystis sp. M079S1 | reverse complement strand
TAGGGCATACCGGAACCTTTGGGCTCGATCCAATAAACGCTTGGGGAGAGAATACCTCTACTTTTTCAGAAGCAATTCTGTCTAAGCAAGTAATCTCTGTGAACCAAGAATCCCCGTCTCTTTAGAGCGGGGAGTGTCAAAAGATATTTTCAATGATAGTTTGGTCATTACCCTGGATCAACTCAAAGCTGATTCCGAATTGGTTCAGCAAATTGAAATCAGGCTTAAAACTCTGGGATTATTAGACACAGCAGAGGTGGATGGAGTTTGGCGAAATTCGACAGAATCAGCTTTAGTTGAGTTCTGTCGCTTGGCTTTTCTGAACAATATGAATACCAAGGTATTTGGTCGAACATTTGCCAAGAAATTAATTGAAATGCCTGTTCTTATCCCTAATCCTTTAGCGGGTCAGGCAGCAGTACTTAACCTGACAGGTAGTGTAGGCCGTAGTGGCAACAATAACTCTACTGATGTGCAATTAGTTAAAAATCGGCTGTCCGATCTAGGGTTCTCTTGGATTGGTCGCAATGGAACTGTTGATAATGAAACGATTCGTACAATTGAATTATTTCAGGCAATTATTAGTGGACGCACGATAGTTGGAGGTGTCGATGGTAGGATTGATGTAAATGGTCGGACTCATCAATTTTTACAGTCTGGTAATGCGCCACAATGGCAGGAAATGCCCAGCGGTTCTTCCACAGAAGGATTTATAAACCATGATAATCAACAAGGCGACACTCATGATTTTGGGACGAACTGGATGGTAGAAACGATTCAAGAGGCAGGCAAGCTTTATTTAACTAATTTCCGAAATTCCCACCCTAATGCTGCGCTCATTGCTACTAATAATTTGAGCATTGCTCGTGGTGGAAATACATCGATTCATCAAACTCATGAAACTGGACTGTCCTGTGATATTCTCCTACCTCGTCGAGATGGTACTTTCGGCAGAATAACTTTCCGTGACGGAGTATATGATCGAGATGCTATGGAAGCGATGCTTCGATCCATTAGAAATCAGGGTAAGTATCGGATAAAGCAGATTTTTTTCAACGATTTTTCCTTAGTTGTAAAAGAACTTTGCCAAAATCTAAATGATGGTGGTGTTCACGATAATCATGCTCACATTGATATAGAAACACCCCAACTCTAAGACCTTTTTGAGCGCGAACTCTATAGCGGAAGAATCACTCATTGCATCATTCAACTTTTATGGAGAAACCAGCTATCGCTGTAGGGTGCGGGCTCTTCTGGTTTCTGTGTGGAAACGAAGCCTATACTGATAGTTTCTTCGGCAAAATAGTGCGATCGCCGATCTGGTAGGGTGCGTTAATGAAATGTAACGCACCTTATTTTTATTGCTTGTCCTTCTGTATCCCATAGGATACACTTAAGGCATGATTGAAATTCGCCAGACCGAAACCTACTCTCAGTGGTTTAGCAATTTGCGGGATCGCCAAGCAAAAGCACGTATAGACATTCGTGTTCGTCGCCTGTCTATGGGCAATCCAGGCGATGTTAAACCAGTAGGAAAAGGTGTATCGGAACTGCGGATCGATTATGGCCAAGGCTATCGGGTGTATTTCATTCAGCGAGGCGAGACCTTGATCATCCTCTTGGCAGGAGGAGATAAGCAAACTCAAGAACGGGACATCAAAACAGCATTAAATTTAGCACAAGACTTATAGGAGATTTTCATGGCTACTATCCAAACCTATCCTTGGGATGCGGCAGAACATCTCGAAACAAAAGAAGATATAGCTGCATATCTTGAAGCAGCTCTTGAAGATGGCGATCCAAGCTTAGTGGTAGCAGCATTAGGTGATATTGCTCGATCTAAAGGGATGACACATATTGCCCGTGAAACAGGGTTGGGGCGTGAAAGTCTCTATAAAGCTTTGTCAATCGAAGGCAATCCAGAGTTTGCCACAGTTCTTAAGGTCTTACAATCACTTGGGTTACGCCTCCAAGTCGTACCAATTGCCTAACTTCACCGTTATACTGAATCGGTTTTTAATAGTATGATTAACTCCCAATCCAACCTTAAAAACCCGCTCTCCCCCATACCTGTTAAACAAGATTTAGGATCAGAGCGATCGCTAGATGAAAGGTTAAGTAATGTTAAGATCATAATTCTTCATGAAGAAAGCGCACGATCGCCGAGTAACTGTAGTCAAAAATACCAAATTTTGCCCCAGTCACAATACAGTAGGGATCAAGCGCGATCAATCGAAGCAAGAATTTTCTCCCCAGTATCTATGAATCAATCAGAAAGTTGCGGTAAGGTCTATCTCGTCGGTGCAGGTCCCGGAGATCCCGGTTTGTTGACCTTAAAAGCGAAAGTTCTCTTAGAAAATGCCGATATTGTCCTCTATGATGCCCTAGTTAGCCCCTCGATTCTAGCCATGATTAACCCCAGGGCCGAACAAATCCATGGGGGTAAGCGTCGCGGTCGTCATTCTCTAGTACAGGAGGAAATCACCGCTTTACTGATCCAAAAGGCCCAGACTAATGCTGTGGTTGTTCGTCTCAAGGGGGGTGATCCCTTTGTTTTCGGTCGCGGGGGTGAAGAAATGCTCGATCTGATCGCGGCCGGAATTAGTGCGATCGCTGATCTTGTAGGGTGCGTTCCCTAAGGCAACTTCTACCGCTCCAGCGATCGATTTTTGGGGAACGCACCATGCCTATTGATTGAAGCTGTAAGAACGATTTCTGCAAAGACTGTGAAATTGAAGGCTCTTGTGCAGGTCAGTGTCAAGTCACTTTGGAGTCTTCCAGAAATGACAGTCAATTAGTTGGAAAAATGTGCGAGTTAATGATTGCAACTACACAGAATTTGGTTGACGAATATCTAGAAGGCAGGTGAAATTCTGTGTTTATGACTAAGAACTAGCTGCCCAAAGCAAAGATACTTCATATTGATTAAATGTTGAATCCGCACTCACAAGTGTCATATCTTCTACCTGAGCTTGTGCAATCAGCATTCTGTCAAAAGGATCGCGATGGTGTAAAGGCAATGCAGCCGCCCGCAAAGCATGAGAAGCATTGATCTCTAACGATCTAGCTCCTAGTTGAGTCATTCGAGTAGAGACATAATCATCTATTTGCTCTGGCAGTGGTAATTTACCGATTGAGACTTTAATTCCCATCTCCCAAACACTGGCAACAGAAAACCACAATTCATTGCTTTCGTTTGCAATTTGTTCAATTACATTCTCACTTAACTTGTCTGGTTGGGCAAACCACCACAGCCAGCATTGTGTATCCAGTAAAAGTCTCACTCCGCACCACCCTCAAATGCTACCAAAATATCTTCTGGTAAAGGAGCGTTAAAATCATCTGGTACGGTAAACATCCCTCGATCTTGTCCTAAACTAGACCGTCGATCTAAAGATGTCCGAAATGGAACAAGTTTAGCAATTGGAATACCTCGGTTTGAAATAACGATTTCCTCTCCGAGTTCCACACGGGACAATAGCCGAGAAAGGTTTGTTTTAGCCTGATGAATGTTTACAGTTTCCATGCTCTTAAAAAACCAAATCTACAAACTAAGTTTAGTTTAGTTGCGGTGATTCTGCAAGGGCAAGTTAGTTTGAAGTGCGATGCCGAAGGCACTGCGTAGCAGTACGCTATCGCTGTAGGGTGCGTTCCCTAATGCAACTTCTACCGCTCCAGCGATCGATTTTTGGGGAACGCACCATGCAGATTTATTGAAGCTGTGGGTTTAAGTGCAATGCCGAAGGCACTGGGTAGCAGCCAATCTTGTAGAGACTTAGTAGGATGGCATTAGCTCATCCTACAGACCTGTGAGATATTATAGAGAAGTCTCCAGAAGTCAAATCGCAATCGGGAGTTAGTATATGCAAGCTATCCTTTTAAGCCGTGAAGAAGTTGCTCAACGTGCAGAGAAACTGTACGAAAGCAGAATCCGCCAAGAGGTGGAAGTTGAGGAAAACATTGGCAAGATGGTCATCATTGACATTGAAACAGGTGACTACAAAGTTGATGAAAATGGCTTACACGCTGCTGACTTATTGAGCGAGAAACACCCCCATGCTCGGCTCTTTGGGATCAAAATTGGCTACAACGTTGCTGCCGCTTTTGGTGGGGGTATTATGGAGCGTGTAGTTAAGTGATTTCAGGTATTGTGGCTAATGGACACCCGATCATCGCTATCCCATTTCGGATTCCAAATCGCGCTGACTTTCCGATTGAGTTTGTAGTAGATACAGGATTTACAGATGAGCTTTGTTTACCATCGGAGGCAGTAGCATTACTGAATCTTCCTTTCAGGTACGATATGCGGGCGAATTTAGCAGACAACAGCCAAGTAATGCTGCCCCTTCACAAAGCAATTATTATCTGGAATGGTGAGGAGCGAGAAACTCGTGTATTTGCCACAGGACGGCGACCCTTGGTTGGAACTGCTTTATTAGATAGCCATGAACTTGTGATTCAGTTTACGGAAGGTGGGTTGGTAACAATTGACGAATTGTAGTTCTCAGCATTAGCGCAAACGCAGGCTAACTTAGCCGTTATACTGAATCGGTTTTTAATAGTGCGATCGCTATCGCTGTAGGGTGCGTTCCCTAAGGCAACTTCTACCGCTCCACAGATCGATTTTTGGGGAACGCACCATGCACATTGATTGAAGTTGTAAGTCTAGGCGTTGCAGAATCAAGGTATGATACTAAATCCGTTGAGTACAGGCTAGTTATGAGGAGAGGCAAAAGGCAAAAGGCAAAGGGGAATAAATAATCAGTTTTTAATAACCAGATTTAGTATGAATGCCAACTGTGCATCGTATCCAAAAGTTAGTTTGGGTCTAGCGGCAAGATGTAGGCAGAGTAGTCAAGTGAAGTGTCCCATGCCTGAGCCTCACCTTGTATAGAGCCGACAAATGACTTTAGGATACAATGACTGTAAAAGCTAGTAGCCAGTTGGATATATTTGTTATGGCATTAATATCCCGTGTTGTTCACAGTGATCCCGACATTCTAGGGGGAACCCCTGTTTTTGTAGGAACTCGTGTGCCGATGAGAACCCTACTTGATTATCTTGAGGCTGGTGATTCATTAGAGGTATTTCTAGACCATTTTCCCAGTGTCAGTCGAGAACAGGCGATCTCAGCCCTTGAATTAGCAAAGGAAATGTTGACAGCCTATGCGAATCCTGCTTGATGAATGCGCCCCACGCCCTTTAAAGCGTGAGCTTGCCGATTACGAGGTATGCACAGTTGTTGAGATGGGATGGTCAGGGAAAAAGAACGGTGAGTTGCTGAGGCTGATGATTCAGGAGGGTTTCACGATTCTCCTCACTACAGATCAAAATTTGCGTTATCAGCAAAATTTACAGCAAACTGGAGTGGCAGTTATTGCTCTTGTAGCAACCAGCAACAAACTTTCTGACTTACTTCCCCTAATGCCAGATGCCTGTAGCGTATTAGATAAAGTCTCTCCAGGAGAAGTGATTGAAGTTGCAGGCTCCTGAAAGTTGTGTTGGCGAAAGCAGCATAACTCCGCATCCCCGGCGATATCTTGATCCCAAATCACGGGAATCTGCTGTTTAGCGGTTAATTCCGCTTCTTCTCGACAAATAGCCCGAATTCCCACGGGTAAAGTCGGTAAACCCATTTCTAACACCCGACCCATCACACAGGCGTGGTTATGGTGGGAGCCTTCGTAATCAAAACGCATATCGCCATGGGCATCAATTTGAACCACGGTAAAAGGTTCCGAGCAAGCCTGTAGGTAAGCTTGTACTACTCTCGTGGTGATAGCGTGTTCACCCCCGACGGCGACGACAAATTTATCATCGGCAATTATTGGTTTCCTGCGGGCGATAATCTGGAAATATAGCCATCAGTTGGGCTGCTCCACACTGCTGTAACAAAAAACAACTATACCCCGATAGCGATCGCTCAAGGTCGAATAACTGTCAGTTTTTGTCAAGGGGTGCGGTCAGATCGAAGAATCATCGCTAGAATGAGTCTAATTGTCAGGAATTTAGTTAGACAAGGTTTTTGGCAAGATGCTAGTCTGGCTAACAGGCTTTTGGGCTTGATATAGGGAAAGGTTCTGGAGATTGTGCCTAAATAGAGTGTTATACAGAAAGTTGACCCATATCGTTACCCCAGAGAGTGTTATACAGAAAGTTGACCTATAATATGTAGTTATGTAGCTGGTTATAATTAAATTAAAAATGGATTTTAGGTTCGATCCCCCCTTCCCCCCTTGATAAGGGGGGTGCCGATAGGCGGGGGGATCTGACAATTTTTAACGTCTACCTACTTATGTTTTCAAGAGAAGAGAAGAGAAGAGAAGAAATGTTATCAAGACTTCTAAGTAAAGCTGTACAAAAAGCTCAAGAACTGCCAGAAGAAATTCAAGACGAACTGGCAGAGCAGTTTATTGAAGACATCGAAAATGAAATCAAATGGCAAGAAACATTATCTAAACCCCAAGACAGCTTAATTCTCAAAGAACTTGCTCAGAAAGCTATTGCGGATTCAGAAAACGGACAGACTGAAGAAATCGGATTTGATGAGCTATGAAGTCGGAACTAAATCCAGATTTCATCGGCTTATTTCAACAGCTACCAGAAAGATTGAAAAGAACAGCCAGAAAAAATTATAAGTTATGGAAAGATAACCCAAGTCATCCAAGCTGAGAATTTAAGGAGGTCAATCAAGAAGACCAGATCTGGTCAATCAGAGTCGGTATAGGTTGGAGAGCGCAAGGGAAGAATCAAGAGTAAGAATGTAATTGTTTGGTTTTGGATAGGCTCTCACGCAGAGTATGACAAATTGTTAAAGAAGTTGTGAACCAAGAAACATAACAAATCACTGCACCCGAAATAATAGTGAAATTTTGTAACAAAGTGCAGTCATATCTAAGAATCTTTGCTACAATTCCGGAAAGCTTCTGTGATAAGTTTCCTTAAAGGAGATTGTTTGCAGTAAGCTAATCTGGCTAACAGGCTTTTGGGCGTGATATAGGGAAAAGTTCTGGCGATTGTGCCTAAATCGGGTGATATACCGAAAGTTGACCCATAATATGTAGTTATACAGCTATAGTCCCTGCATCCCTAGCTCAAAAATGTTACACTGAGCAGCCGAATTTATTGAACCATACTATAGATGACATTACCTTCTCTCCAAAGTTTGCTTTTAGCATCTGAAAAAGATATTGAACAAATTAGTGATTATTTTGATGCTCTGGTGAAAGAAGCAGTAGCAAGAATAAATCGAGGCTTTAGCATCAAGCGATTAATAAAGCAGCCTCGCAGTATCGAACCGTTACCTACAGAAATGAGGCAGTTATCGAGCTATCGCACTCGTATCGGAACAATGCTTGAATATGGCTTAAGCACGGCTATCACTGAGATACTTGAGGAACGCTATAACTCTTTATTTTTCTTTACATTTGCAACCTCCCATGAGTATCCAGATTTTTATTTTCGAGATTCATCTTTAATCCCTTTACTACGTTTAGAAATGAAAGCTGTAGATGCTGAATCTGATGAGCAAGCTGCACGCTTCGGTACGCCGACAATATGGATTAACGACGAGCAAGATTTACTCTTATTAGTAGCATGGGAGTGGACAAAAATAACACTAGAAAATGGCAGTCTTGGAGAATATCCCCATATTTTCTCAAGCTTGGTAGTGCCGGCGGGAGACATAGCAAGAGAGCGCGACATACGCCTAGAAATTACTGGGGGAAAAATCGAAGGAGAGAAGACTTTAGTTTTTAGTAGTCGCAGTCAACAGTATGTTGCTGATCCAGGCAACTATGGAAAGTTTTGGCGAATTGTTCATGCATCTAGAATTGGTTCCCCAGATCTACACCTTTCTATTCAGAAATTTTTAATTTTCCTGCGCTCAGTTGATGAAAAAGCTGCCAGAAAAAGGTTTTAAAGTTTGAATTGTCAGTCAGATGGGCAAAGCTTTTCGGATGAAAAACTAAAGGCTGAATCTAAAAAATTAATGCCCCGTTGAAGTTCATCCTCACTACGTCTTTGGCTCTCTAGGTAACTTTGATGTGCGATCTTATGTGCAGTTACTATTTCACGTTGTACGGCTAAAGGTGGCAAAGGAATTCTAGCCCCTAAAACTGCTGATCGGTTGACTCGAGGTCTACCTGTACCAGAAATTTGATAAACTAGCTGACCATAAACTATGTCACTTCTCAAGAGTATTGCCAAATATTCATTATCTACTTCAAATTGATCGATCAATGCTCCATAGCTAATTTTATCCTTTAGGTGATTGTCATTACTAGAAGTGGAAATTGTCCGAAAAACAAAGCATTCAGACGAAGCATATCCATCTTCTTCCAAGGCTTCTAATAAAATACATTTCCTCAATTCTGGACGGAGCTTTGAAAATAGAATATCTCCGCCCTTGAATAACTTGACATTGCTTTTTATCTGATTTCCAAAAACTTCAGAGACAACATATTCACCAGTTCTTGATGAAATATCTGCCAAACCAATATAACGCCATAGATCATAAGGATCTGCTTTGTCAGGTACTACAGATATATTACGCTCAACGACTAGTTCTGCAAGCTTAGGTGTTGGATATTTTGAACGCTTTAGAGTTCTTTCTGCTATAGATCTAGAAGGATGATGATACCCAACGTCAAGCCTATCTACAATAAGTTGATTAGACTTACTATAAAAACGTTCTGCCGGACAGACAAAGACTTTTGGATATAAACTTCTTATAGAATTTTCTCCCTCTTTTTTGAAAGAATTCCAAGCATTAATTATGATTGGCAATTCATTATTTAGCACTAGGTTTCCTTTGTCATCATGACGAAAATTAGAATCGCCATTTGCCTTTCGACCAACTTCTTTGACTTCGGCCATGAAGATAGAAGGTTGGGCTTCTGTTTTAGACTTGCTGCGTTTTCTGAGGAATAGAATTGATGTTTTGACAGATGCATATGGTTTAAATGTAACTTCTGGCAAGCTAATTACAGCTTCAATTATGCAATATCTGAAGATCAAATCACGAGTATCATGATTTGTTTTTCCGTTTAAAATACTGTCATCTACAACTATTGCCAATCGTCCACTTCCACTTTTCAACCACTTGATGCAGCGTTCTATGAATAGAACTCCACGCCTCCTTGATGCTTTTCCTCTTCCAAGTTCGTAGGTACATAGTGCAGTCTCGTCTGAAAAATCACTGCCAAACGGAGGGTTAGTAATTACTACATCAAAACCACTCTCTGGTATGAGTTCATTTAGCTTGTCATTGTAGCCAAGAGAACCACCATCATTTAGGTAGTGAATCGTATTAATGCTCCCCCCATGCATTATGGTATTCATTTGTGCAACCCATGCCATTCGTTTATCAATTTCAAAACCTATAATCTTCTGATTTAGGTTTATTGACTTGAATGTTTCAATTAGAAAGCCGCCACTACCACAAGCAGGATCACAAATATATATTGTATCTTCTGTCGAAGATGTCATAGCAGAAACTAAACCAACCATAAATTCAACAACTGTTCTAGGTGTGAAAAATTGTTGATGGTCAGTTTTCTCAAAAGTATTTCTAACTAGTTCTTCATACATGAAGCCTTTAATATCAGCTTCAACTTCGGAAAGTTTAATATTCCACAGTAGTCTACATACCTTAGCAATCGCAATTTTGTCCTCCCCAAGGGAACTGTGACCATTGAGCAATTCTTTCGGAAAATAGCTGATAGCGTCTTGATAAATTTCTTTGATTTTTTCATATATGTCGTCAAATGAAGAAAAATCTTTAATGGAAAATTTAGATACTTGTTTTGGATCGTCTATTTCGATTTTTTCCATGTAAAGTTTTGAGTATAAAATCTTCGTTATCTCTTCAAAACGTTCCAGTAACCCACCCCCCATAGAATCTCTAAAGGCAGCATTCATTTGTCTCGTTAGAAAACGTAGTGATCGTAAATCTAGTGTGATCGATTTCTCTTTCTTTTCTTCATCAGATCTTTTGGCTCTTTCCTCATTAAAGAGGGGAATTTGTAGAACATTTTCAGATATTGTTGTCCCAAAACGTCGCTCTTGGAGTAAACAAGTTATATCCTCTGCTCGGTAGAGGCGATAGCTATTTATTGGATCTCTAGATGGCTTAAGCTTACCTGCCTTGTCCCAGTTCCTGAGTGTCGTTGTCGTTACACCCAGTAAATCAGCGGCCTCGCTAACCGTAAAAAACTGCTTCTGCTCTTTCATGTTTTTATAAGGTTTGACTTCGATCTAAATTGTATAACCTTATAAGATGTTGTGCAATCATGAAGAGCCTCATGCACTCTGACGTTACTCAAGCTGTATAACACGTCACGGCAGCGGACGGACTAAAGCCGATTCGGGGGCAAAGGTTATCTGCCGCCGCTTATCTTAGCCGTTATACTGAATCGGTTTTTAATAGCATGATTAACTCCCAATCCCACTGGAAAAACCCGCTCCCTTTTCCCCACTTTCTGCTCCTCCATACTTGTTAAACGGGATTTGGTATCAGAGCGATCGCTAGATGAAAGGTTAAGTAATGTTAAGATCATAATTCTTCATGAAGAAAGCGCATAATCGCCGAGTAACTGTAGTCAAAAATACCAAATTTTGCCCCAGTCACAATAAAGTAGGGATCAAGCGCATTCGATCGAAGCAAGAATTTTCTCCCCAGTATCTATGAATCAATCAGAAAGTTGCGGTAAGGTCTATCTCGTCGGTGCGGGTCCCGGAGATCCCGGTTTGTTGACCTTGAAAGCGAAAGTTCTCCTAGAAAATGCCGATGTTGTCCTCTATGATGCCCTAGTCAGCCCCTCGATTCTGACCATGATTAACCCCGGGGCCGAACAAATCCATGCGGGTAAGCGTCGCGGTCGTCATTCTCTAGTACAGGAGGAAATCACCGCTTTACTGATCGAGAAGGCCCAGACTAATGCCGTGGTTGTTCGTCTCAAGGGGGGTGATCCCTTTGTTTTCGGTCGCGGGGGTGAAGAAATGCTCGATCTGATCGCGGCCGGAATTAGCGTCGAGATCGTGCCGGGGATCACTTCAGGAATTGCCGTGCCTGCCTACGCCGGTATTCCCCTCACCCATCGCAATTATAGTTCTTCCGTTACCTTCGTCACCGGCCACGAGATGGCGGGTAAATATCGTCCTCAAGTTAACTGGTCAGCGATCGCCCATGGTGCGGAAACAATTGTTGTTTACATGGGTGTGCATAATTTACCCTATATTATCGGCGAGTTAACCAAGGCCGGCAGAAGTCCAGAAACACCGATCGCCTTGATTCGCTGGGGAACAACACCGCAACAACAGCAGTTAATCGGTACTTTCACCACGATTATGGACCAGATCGAAGCCACCGGCTTTGAGTCCCCAGCGATCGCTGTTATCGGGGCAGTGGTGGACCTTCACGCTCTCTTACAAGCGGGACAACCTTTGCTATCCAGGACAATCCCCTCTACCCCCATTTCTCCCTGATTCGTTTGCCATGCGTCAATATCAAAAATCCCTGACGATTACCACCAGTCCCAAGAATTTCCATCGTCTCACTGCCCCCATAGAAGCGATCGTGGCTGAATCGGGCATAACGACGGGATTATGCAGTGTCTTTGTCTGTCACACCTCCGCTTCTTTGCTGATCCAAGAAAATGCCGATCCCGATGTTCTCACCGATTTGGCCAATTTCTTCGCCAAGTTAGTGCCAGAAGATAGCAGTCTCTACTATCACTCTACCGAAGGGCCAGACGATATGCCCGCTCACATTCGCTCGGTCCTAACCCGGACATCGGAACAAATCCCGATCGCTAGAGGTAAATTAGTTTTAGGCATCTGGCAAGGTATCTATCTCTGGGAACATCGTCAGAGTCGTCACCAAAGGCAAGTGGTGGTTCATATCACGGGGGTCTAAAGCTTTGCGTATAGTTTTGTAATAGAAACTTTACTCGTACCCCTCATCGGAGTAAGATTTTTTCCGTGTACGATCAAATTGTTCGCTTTTTGAACAAAGAACTTCATATTTCGTAACAAAAGGAAACAATTTATGCGAAAATTGTTCGCTCTGGCCCTGGTGCTATCTCTCTGGTTCACCTTTGCCGCTCCAGCGTCGGCTGATTTGTCTAATCTGACCCCTTGTAGCGAAAATCCCGCTTTCCTACAAAAAGCGAAGAGTTTCCGCAACACCACTCTCGACCCCGAATCGGGAGCCAAACGCGCTCAAACCTACTCCCAAGCTCTCTGTGGACCCGAAGGCTATCCTCACCTAATTGTTGATGGTCGTTGGGATCACATGGGCGATTTCTTTATCCCTAGCATCCTATTCCTGTACATTACCGGTTGGATCGGTTGGGTTGGTCGGGCCTATTTAATCGCCGTGCGCGACAGCAAAGATGCCGAAATGAAGGAAATCATCATCGATGTTCCCCTCGCTTTGAGCAAAATGTTAACGGGGTTCCTCTGGCCGTTGGCGGCTTTACAAGAAGCCACTTCCGGTAAATTAACCGTTAAGGATTCGGAAATTACCGTTTCCCCTCGTTAATTTTTGTGTCAAACCCTTGACTTTTTATTCCCTAGGAGAACTCAGATGGAAGGACTTACTAAATTTCTCTCGTCCGCACCCGTGTTAATTATGGCGCTGCTGACTTTCACTGCCGGGATTTTAATCGAATTTAATCGCTTTTATCCCGATCTCTTATTCCACCCGCTAGGTTAAAGGCAATCTCAGGTGATTAAAGGGGATACAGAGTCCACTGTATCCCTTTTTAAGGGCAACGATCGGAGGGACTGGGGGAATATTAAGAAAAGAAAGGCACTGGAGACGACAGGCTCTAAAAATCGATAAGATACAGGTGTCTGCAACCACAGAGGTGGGACAAACCATGCTGTTAGATAGAGATTTGATGCTAGGAAAGCGGCTGCGGTATCAAGAATTACAAGAAAAATTAAAAGAGATTTGGCAGGGAGAAAACGTTCCCGAATCCGATGAATGGGATTATGATATCCTAGTTGTCCCTTCTTTTAGTATCGATCAGAGAGTCGGTCAAAAAGTAGCGGGTTTTTTACATTACGAAGAAAGATTATTATTTTCTCTGATTCGGTTGCGACACCCGAAAACTCGTTTAATCTATGTAACAGCGCAGCCACTGGCGCGGATGGTGATTGATTATTACCTGCAATTGTTGCCTGGGATTCCTTTTTCCCATGCTAATAATCGTCTGTTATTACTGACAACTCACGATAACTCTTTTCAACCTTTAACCCAAAAAATTCTGGACAGACCGCGCTTAGTAGCAAGAATCCGGCAAGCGTTGCGTCGAGATCGTGCCTACATGGTTTGTTTTAATTCTACTAATTTAGAGCGAGAATTGTCTTTACAATTAGATATTCCTTTATTTGCCTGTAGTCCAGACTTATTGTATTGGGGTTCTAAAAGTGGCAGTCGCGATATTTTTGGTCAAGGCAATATTCCCCATCCTGACGGTAGTTTACAGGTAAATACGGTTAAGGATTTGTTATACGAAGCCGCTAGTTTGTGGTCCCGTCAACCGCAACTAAAACGCATGGTAGTGAAGTTAAATGAGGGGTTATCGGGAGAAGGAAATGCAGTTTTAGATTTACGTCCTTTAGCGGAAATTGTTGATAGTAACAGCCTAGATTTAAGCGAGAGAATCAATCTCTTGGCTAAACAATTAGAGAAGATGAGTTTTCAAGCAAGGGATGAAAATTGGGAGAGTTTTTCTGGCAAAATTGCTGAATTAGGGGCAATTGTCGAAGCTTTTATTGAAGGAGAAGAAAAGCGATCGCCAAGTGTGCAAGGTTATATTACACCCACGGGAGAAGTAAATATTCTTTCCACTCACGATCAAATTTTAGGCGGTCCCGATGGTCAAATTTATCTAGGTTGTCATTTTCCTGCCGATGAAAATTATCGCCTACAATTACAGGAATTAGGCCTAAAAATAGGGGAAATTCTGGCAGCAAAGGGAGCAATTGAACGCTATGGAGTTGATTTCGTCGCTGTCAAAAATCCAGAAACTTTAGTCTGGGATTTACAGGCGATCGAAATTAATCTGCGAAAAGGAGGAACTACCCATCCTTTCATGACTTTGAAGCTTTTAACTAATGGTGAATACGATCAAAAAACCGGATTGTTTTTCAGTCAACCTCACCAAGAAAAGTATTATATTGCCTCCGATAATCTCCACAAACCCCAATACAAAGGTTTACTTCCCGATGATTTAATGGATATTATTGCTAAACATCACTTGCATTTTGATAGTAGCAGTAAAACAGGAACAGTTTTTCATCTCATGGGTGCGCTGTCAGAATTTGGTAAATTAGGGTTAACTTGTATCGGCAATTCTAGTGAGGAAGCTGCGGCAATTTATCAGCGTGTGGAACAGGTGTTAGATTGGGAAACAGAGCATAGTTCCATAAATTTAGGTTATTATTATTCTGGATTACCGATCACTTGGATATAGAAGGTTTTTCTGGCAAGAATTTGCGTTTTAGGGAATCGATAGCTCGTCCGGGTACTTCCGTCGCTTGAGCGAGAATTAAATTCCAAAGATAACCGTATTTAGGGAAATTTCTCAGGAGAATCACCTCGGCAATAAAGTAAAAACGTTTAGTTCTTTTATACTCAGGAGGATTATCTTCAATCCGCAGTTGTTCGGCTATTTCTGGCAGCCAATGACCGATAGTTTTACCTTGCTCAAAAAACTTGGCCTGAATATACAAACCCAGTAATCTATCTAAACACCAAAAGGGAATATATTTAATCGGACCAGTGACACTCATGGAAGCGGTAATCTCTTTAACTGCCGGTTGTACCAGTTCGTTTTTCCAAACTTTTTTATCAAAGTTTTCCACGTGAGGACCCTTGTGATCTCGACGTTTACCGATCAGGGCGCTAGGATTAAAAGGATTATCTAAAGGAGCGATCGGTACTTCTAATAAATAATTATTCTCTTTAAATAAGTTACTATTATTCTCTCTCCTGCTACAGATAGCTAAACTTTTTACATCGGGAATTGTTGGCCAAGGACTCTCTAATTTTTCTCGTTCACCGTAGGGAAATCCACATCTGGCTAATCTTAATACCCAACTATTGGGAAAGCGGTCAAAATAGTCTTTGACTAAGGTGACGATCTCAGGGTGTAAATATTCATCGCAATTGATTGTGAGAATATAAGTACCTCTGGCATTTAAAAATCCTGTACTTCTTTGAATAATTTCACCTCGTAAAGCACAGACAATCTGTTTCATGCGTGGATCATTGACTGGGGAAGGTTTGACCCCAGGAGGATGAACTAAAATAAATTCTATATCTCCCTTGACTTTCAATAATTCTCCTAGCCAATGTTCGCTAAATCCCTCGCGCATCGGGATAACGATCGATAGAAAAGTATTAGACATAAATTAACTCTTTAGATTTGCTTGTGATTTATCAAAGTTGTCTTGACTGCGATGCACTTAACTGGTTTAAATGGCCTCTAAATATTTGCTATCGAGCAGAAATGAGCCTCGAGCGAATTTTACACCCCAATAACCCCCCGGCCGGCGATCGATTACCATGCCGATATCGTCGATATTGAGTAGCTCCGGCGGCCGTAACATAGGCATAGGATCGGCGGTTTTCAGGTAAGGGGGAATGGCAATCAGACGGACTTTTCCCCCGACGCTAATTTCACTCATGGTACTGCTAGATGCGATCGTGATAATTTTCCAAGTTAGCATATTTCAAATCATTCTCAAGATAGATTCCCTAGGGAATAGGTATTCTGTAAGCTGTTGCCATCCGCCTTTGGCGTTGGGTTGGACTGTTGCCTAACCTAGCGGCGAGGGTGGCGATCGCTATCGGTACAATCAAAAAGACCCAAAATCTTAATCGCTAGTTAGGGAGAGGAATGTAAAGATTTATTAAATATAGAGAAATTGCGGCATGAGATATGATTGATATGGTTGCCTATTAGTCTAAGTCAAATGAACATTGAACAAGTTATCATTAAAAACCTAAGAAAACTTCCCTTAGAAAAACAACAAGAAGTGTTATCCTTCACCGAATCTCTCACCTCAAGAATTTCCCTCCCTTCCCCAGATTATAGTCTCACTCCCCAGGAAAAAGCTCAAAAATGGCAGAAAGTAATCGCTAAACTTCCTAAAACAAGTGCGAATTTACCTGATGAAGCTTTACACCGTGACACTATGTATGAAGACTAATGACTCAATATTTACTGGATACTAACATTTTACTTCGGGCGGCTGATACGTCTTCAGCAACTTATTCTCTTGCTAATAATGTAATTACTCAAATCGTCGAAACAGCTAATGAATGTGTTATTATTCCTCAAGTTTTAATTGAATTTTGGGTAGTTGCAACCCGACCCCTTGATGTTAATGGTTTAGGTTGGACTCCAGCACAAGCTACAAATTATGTCAATGATTTATTAGATAACTTTACATTAATTGCAGAAACGCCGGATATTTTTCCCCTTTGGTTTCAATTAGTCACCATCTACAACATTAAAGGAAAACGCACTCATGATATTAGGCTCCTTGCTGTCATGAAAGCTTCTAACATTACCCATTTATTAACCTTTAATCCTGATGACTTTATCCCTATTCCCAATATTACCATCGTTCATCCTCAAGATTTCATTAATTCCCAATAATTAGGCAGCAAATCCGACATACCGCACCACAATCCCTCACGGAAGGCAATAGGTCGCCTGAGAAGGAGTAAAACAGTGGAAAACGCATGAAATTCCTTCCTCTGTGAATCACTGTCTTATGGCGAAAGGAGAAACAGCAGTCTAGAAAAGAGTTCTGGTATTATTTATAGACATCGCCGCGAGGTTTAATAGTTGTAATGACGTATAGATTGTTGTCTCTATCTTCAAAAAACAACACTCGATACTTACCTACTCGCAATCTTAGTTCATCTCTTCCGTAAAGGGGTTTAATATCTAATTTTGTAGAATCCGAAATCAAAGTATCCAAAGCTTCAAGAAGACGAATTTGATCATTTTTAGGCATCCTTTCTAAGGAGCGTTCTGCTTGTCTAAGTAGAATATAATCAGCCAAGTTTATCTCCAAATAATTTGTATTTTAATTCTGTTGAAGTGATTCCAGTATCTCGACCGGATAAATAATCTTGCCATGCTGCTTGGCTTTCAGCAAGTTCTTCGGCTGGAATGATCTCATCGTCATCTTTTGGCGCTACGGTCGGCTTGATGATAGTTTTTAAATCCTCTAAAAGTCGCAACTTATCCGTAAGGGGAAGATTCTCTATTTGGCTGAGGATTTCATAGTAAGTTGTCATAGACCTTGATCGTATCAGATAATCCGAACACACCTCAAATAATACCACATCCAGATACTAACCAAAAATGGTAAAAGCGGTGGGCTGTTCACAACCGACTTGGTTCTGCGGTTTCTTTATCGGGATTAAGAGAGGAATATAAAGATTTGTTAAATTGTAGCTTTTACTACAATTTGGGGGGGGGAAATGTGTATTGTTGTCTTTGCTGACCCTTTAGGGTTAGGTAAAACTGCTGGTTAACTTGGCTGCTAAAAAAGCGATCGTATCAATTTACTCTTTGCCAACTTTGCCAAAAAACAGTTAAATCCCACTAACAACTTCAATGTCTTGAGGCATCTATCATGGTATTCATTAAACTTGTCAAAAATTCTATTGGGGGAGCCGTACTTATCAGTTTGGCAACAATAGGTACTGCTAATGCTCTTCAAATTACACCTATCAGTTATGATATGGAAAATGGAGGCGGAGGATTGTTTAAATACTGGGACAAGAAATATAATGGCACTGGAAACACGTCGCTAGATTATGCTCCTCTCAGCGGAGGAGTTGGAGATCTAACTGATGGCATAATTCCTACACAAAACTGGAATGTTGTAGAAAATGCAGAGGGTACAGGACCTTATGTTGGTTGGGAAAACCGGAATCCTGTCATTACTTTTAACTTTGCTGGCACAGTAAAGTTAAACTCAGTTACTGTCCATGTGGATGACTCAAATGGTAATGGTGGTGTTTCCGTACCGCAAAGTATATTATTAAGTATGGGTAGCTCTAATTACAATTCGGGAACTCTTACTGATCCGCCTAGTGCAGCGCCAACATCCTATACTTTTTCAGGATTAAATTTTAGTGGTAGTTCCCTACAACTTACTCTAAATCGACGCACTGCGTGGGTCCTTGCCAGCGAAGTTACTTTTGATGGCGAACTTTTGGGTGTCCAACCAGTTCCCGAACCCACTTCTACTTTAGGCTTCCTCGCTCTCGGCACTATCGGCGCAGCTTCAACCCTGAAGCGTAAACTAAAATCATCCCAATCTACCGAAAAAGAAACCACAAAAGTAGGCTAAATTGCCCACTAAAATACCATAAATGCCTCTTCATTCGGTCAGTTGAGGGGGTATTTTTTGCATAACTCTCTCAATTCTCATGATTTCAAGGAGGATGGTTTATTTTTTCATCCGCTATCTGCTACAATACAGATACAGGAAATAAAATTTTGATCAGTAGGGTAGAAGTCTTTTCCGTTATCTTAGAAGGTAAGCATCATGAAAAATTTAGAAGAAATTAAAGCGATTTTGGGTCAAGTTAAGTCCTTAGTAAAAGAAAAGTATCATGTCAGTGAATTAGGTATTTTTGGAGATTATGTAAAAGGAGAAGTGCAGGAAAATAGTGAAGTTAATATTCTGATAGATTATACAGAACCGCCTAGTTTACTAGATTTAGTAGATCTGGAATATTATTTAAGTGATTTACTTAAGGTAAAAGCGGATGTTATCAGTAAAAATGGATTAAAAGGAAGAAGGAGAGAAAGAATTTTATCCGAGGTTATTTATGTATGACACAACGGGAATTTAGAGATTTCTTGCAAGACATTCTAGAGGCAATTTGTCAACTAGAAAAGATGACTCAGGATCTAAGCTTTGCAGAATTTTCAACTAAGATAGAAATATTTCTTTCGGCAGTAAAATTAATTGAAATAATCGGGGAAGCAGTCAAAAATATTCCTGATGAAGTGAGAGTTAATTATCCCAATATTCCTTGGAAAAACATCGCAGGTATGCGGGATAAATTAGTTCATGAATATTGGGCAATTGATGAAAAAGTCGTCTGGAAAGTGATTCAAAACAATCTCCCCCAGCTAAAGAGAATCATTATCAGTATCATTGAGAAATTACAATAAATTTTCCTTCCTCCTTTAAAAACCCACCTCCCCACTTCCCACTTCCCCATTCATAATTATTCCCACTTGCAAGAGTGCCTTTTTGAACCTTTCCCTAAAAAGGTTTTGATTTTAGGGAAATACAGTTAAAGGAATCCATTCGTAGGTGTTGACAATGCCTTGAAAATAATCATTAATAGTTTCTCTGGAATAGGGAACAACACCCTCTTCACCAAACCAACGTTCATAAATTGTCACCGCTTGTTGTTGGTCACTAACGATCCCTTCCATGAATTTTAATAGGGTATAATTCACTGTATCGCGCCATTTAGAATCATTTTCAGGTAAAGTACAGGCATAGGATTCGTAGGCGTAGGGATAGGAGGGAACTATGGCTAAATTATTGGGATTTTTAGCACTTTTCCTTAAACCTTCTAGGGTAATGCCATCACTGGCAAAACCATCAATTTCTCCCGTTTCTAGTTTTTGTAAACCCTCGCCACGATTTTTAACTTTGACCAAAATAGCGGCGGGTTGTTGAGTTTTAATTACTGCTTCATTAGTAGTATTGGCAATTACTCCAATGCGTCTGCCTGCCAAGCTACCGATGTCATCGAGATTACTACCTTTGCGGGTGAGCAATTGAGTACCACCGGCAAAGTAACTAACGGAAAAATCCACTTCATTTTCTCTTTTCCAAGTAAAAGTAGTGGAGCCACATTCGATATCTATCACCCCTGTTTTCAACTTTTCAAAGCGATTTTGGGGAGTAATCTCAACAATTTTTAACTTAATTGGTTTTCCTAACTTCCGTTCGGTTTCCTTGCGAATTAACTCTAACATATCAAGGCTGTAACCCACCCACTTGCCCTGGGAGTTGACAAAACCAAAGGGAATAGCATCTTTACGAGCGCCGGCAGTAATTACCCCAGTTTTTTGAATGCGATCGAAGATTGCTCCGGCAAGGCTAGAATGGTTACTGGTGAGGGTTAAAGCTACTGTCATTGTCATGACGGCAAGTATACGCTTCATTTTTTTTCCTAATCTGAAAGTGGCTCAAGTCTGGGACTGTTTCAGGAGACGGAGAGTTTCCCAGAGGAAGATTTTTCAGCGGCGATTGCTGGGGACAAAAAAAGAGGAGAGATGTTACTCTCTCCCCCTTTCAGTTTTTTCGACAGCATTTTAAATTGTTTTTTCAGTTGTCGCTGTCGGGCCGAACCACCCTTGCCTTTGTCGTTACGTCCCTGACGGCGGGGGGACTCCCATCGCTTAAGTCGCATAGTTTTTAATTCAAATTTGGTTAGTTATCTGTATTGTAACAGGGTTAGCGTCAGTTTGGGTTAAGGAAATGAAGGGGTGTAGGGTGTGGGGTGTGGGGTGTGGGGTTTTACCCATTTTCAGTAACCCATGCGGGCGTTGGGTTTCATGCTTCAACCCAACCTACATTCATCTTATATTTAATTCCACCCACCCACTTAACCAACCTTGTCCACCTAATTAGTATTTTCCTATGCTTAGTCAGCAACTTTGGCACAGCCATCAAGATCTAGTACAAGCTTGCCTCGAACACCCTTTTGTGCGAGGTATCGCCACAGGAGAGCTTAAACGGGACTGTTTTGCTTTTTATGTCGGTCAGGATGCTTTTTTTCTGGAATCTTTCGCCCGTGCTTACAGTATCGCCGCCGCTAAAGCTCCCGATTGGCAGGGATTCACTAGCTTTCATCGGTTAGCGGCAGGGGTATTAAAGGAATTAGAATTACACGAAAATTACGCTCTACAGTGGGGCGTTGACCTGAGAAAGGTTCAGCCCGCTAATGCCACCCGTCGCTATACGGATTTTCTTCTCGCTACCGCTTGGATGGGTGACATCGGTGCGATTGCCGTGGCGATGAGTCCCTGTATGCGTCTTTATGCTTATCTGGGTCAACAATTAGCCTTAGAGCCGATTCCTGAGAATCCCTATCAAGCTTGGATTGATAGTTATAGTGGGGATGAATTCGCCGCTTTAGCAAGCCAGTTAGAGGAATTAGCCGATAAATACGCCCTGATGACGGAAAATATCTCTTTATCCTATCGTTATGCCCTTAGTTGTGAACAGGACTTCTTTAGTGCCGCCTACAGCCGGGGCAAATCTTAAAATTTTCCCGTCACAATGTTAAGAAATATAAATAACGCTAAGATTAAGGTAAGCAAAATCGTCATTATAAGAATAATGTTTCCTTCGCAACCCACCGAAAACGAACTCCTGAAAACTATCCTGGAACCTCTACTAGAGGATTTCACCCATTGGTTTTCCCGTTCCCGTCTCCTCCTCGAATCCGAGAGATTATCCTTTCTCAGCCTCGAGGAACAAAACGATTTATTGGCAAGAGTCAAAAATGCCCAACAGGAGGTGGCCACGGCTTATTTACTCTTTAAAACCACAGGTGGTCAGGTGGGTATCGAGGCCAAGATGTTGTTGCCTTGGCATCAGTTGGTGGCAGAGTGTTGGGGTGTCAGCAGTCGTCGTCGTCGATTACAGGGTTGGGGAGAATATCAATCTCCTCAAACTGACGCTTAACCTGAAACTTTTTGGTAAGCTAGAGAGTTGAGCGAATTTTTAGCATAAAGTTTTGGCAATTAGGAATATTCACACATAATTCATGGGAGACTTGGTCAATGCTACACCTACTCTATATCCTCGCCTTCACGGTTATCGCTTTTTTGACCATTAATAATTTAATTCGTAGTCTGATTACTGTCAGCATGGATTCCCAGAAACGTCCTGCTAAATCGGGTAATTCCTATAATCCCTACGGTTATCCCATGACTTCCCATCCGGAACTTTTGGACGAGGCCGGACAGCTGATTAATGAACCTCTGTTAGTGATTCGTTCTGTCACTGTCGAAGATGCTCGTCAGCAGTTAGATGCCATTTATAATTCTTCTCCCAGTGCTACCAAAGAGCAAGATGAAGAAATCTAATTGGTTCTAGAATGGCGGTCCTTGAAAACAGATATATTTATCTACACGGTTTTGCTTCTAGCCCCCAATCAACAAAAGCGCAATTTTTGAGACATTGTTGGCAAAAGAGGGGTTTAGCAATGGAAATTCCCGATCTTAATGGTGATGACTTTTCTAGCTTAACTCTCACTCGTCAGATTGTCCAAATCGGCCCATTGATTCAACAATCTCAGCTTCCCGTTACTCTGATTGGTTCCAGTTTTGGCGGTTTAACGGCAGCTTGGCTGGCAGAAACTTATTCTCAGGTGCAAAGGCTCGTTTTATTAGCTCCGGCTTTTAATTTCGGGCCGATTTGGTTAGGACAATTGGGAGCAGAAACCCTAGCCAATTGGCAAAAATCTGGGAGTTTATCGGTTTATCACTACGGTTATCGTCGTTCTCTGCCAATTTATTACGAATTTATCGAGGATTTAGCTAATTATCCCCAAGAAAAGTTAATCAGGCAGCTCCCCACCCTGATTATTCATGGTCGTGCCGATGAGGTGATTCCCCTAGAAAATAGTCGCCATTATTGCATAAATCGTCCTTGGGTAAAATTAATCGAATTAGATAGTGATCATGCCCTTACCGATGTGATGACGAGAATCTGGGCTGAAATGCAGTTATTTCTCAATTTTTGACGAAAAAAGACCCCCCCTTCCATAGAAAAAAGAGGGGTTTACTTGGTACACTTGTATTAAATTTTCTCCTGATGTCTTCCCACTACCAAAGTCCGCGGATAGGAGATACACTAGGCTCGGGAGCGGGTTGAGGAGCAACTTCAGTAAAGGTTCTGGTTTCCGGCGGTAAAGCGGGAAGTCCCCAAGCGGGTTGTTTTTCGTTAAGTTCTCTTAAAAGTTGTGAGCGATTGCTGCTGGTGGTGATTTCCGATTTTAGTTTCAAGCGGGAAACCCAATAGGGACGAGCTTTACCCACATAAATTAACTTGCCATCTACCACTTGCAATAGTACATCGTCACCACCGGTGGCATCCCCAACAATACGAGCGGTGGTTCCGTCGGCAAAGTCGCCACTGAAAATTTCTTTGCCATCCACTGTGACAGGTCTGATCAATTGGATGGACATAATTCCACCCACGGTTCCCCGGACGCGACCTAGTACATAGTCACCGGGGTTAAGTTGCGGCTCACCTCTGTAGGTGTTATGGCCGCGCAGTTGACTGATCAGGATTTCGTTATTTTCCGGTTCTGCTTGTGCGGGTACAGCGCCAACGGTAGTTAGGGCAACTAAACCGGCAAAACCAGCGACAAGGGAAATTTTGTTAAACACAATTACCTCAAGCAAAAAGTTAGTAAATTACCTAGAGACGTTCTAGATTATAACTTAGTTCCCAATTTTGTCTATATTGCGAAATATTTGTTTAATAATTTCTCGATCGAGGTGTTGGGGGTTGGGGTTTTAGAGTGTTGGGGTTTTAGGGTGTTAGTTGAAATTCCCCCATTCCCCCATTCCCCACCTCCCCACTTCCCCTAAAAACAGGATGAAGCTAGGCTTTAAGATCGATCGATATTGGTGAATAATTCAGGATCGAGGATGGGTAGTTCGATATCTTTTTCTGCTGGGGGAGAGGGTAACTGGAAACGATTTAAGGTTTGTTGAATGCGATCAAAAATGGTGATTTTTGGCTCGCTATTGTTCTGGGGTTCGGGAATAGGTTCCACTTCTACCGGAGGCTAAATACTAGAGGCCGGTTCGTTAATCTCCTTTGTCTCCGGTATGGTGGTTAAGGGAGATTCGATCGCTTCAGGGGTTTCCTCCACCTTTTCGATTGTTTCTGTCTCTACTGGTTTTTCTTCCACTATTGGGGTTTCTGGCTCAATAACAGGAGTTTCTTCCACTATAGGGGTTTCTGGCTCAATAACAGGAGTTTCTTCCACTATAGGGGTTTCTGGCTCAATAACAGGAGTTTCCTCCTCAATAACAGGAGTTTCTTCCACTATAGGGGTTTCTGGCTCGATAACGGGGGTTTCTTCCTCAACTATAGGGGTTTCTTCCTCAACTATGGGAGTTTTTTCCTCTAGACTGGGAATGGTTTTATAGTTGGGATCAACAATGCTACGGGCAATTGTAGGGGATAAATCGCCGCGGACTAATTGACTAAGACCGTCTCGGTAAGAGGGATCAAAGCTAATCACGCGCACGCTGGTATTAAACTCGTTTTCGATTTTATTTCCCTTACCATCGATGAATTCTAGTTGTACCCAGTTATTGCCCTTGGCAAAACCCTTGAGATAGATTGGTTCCCAAGTATCAAGCAGAAAACTTTCACCGTTGACAGTGACACGAATGCGCCAATTTTGAAGACTATTATCCTCGTTGGCAGTATTGGACAGACGTAGAGGAGCATTACTCAGATAAAAATCGAGCAGGATCGGTTCTGCACCGTAGATTCCTTGCGGACTACTGTAGGTTAATAGGGGTAAGTTGTTATCAGGGGCATTTTTGCCTGTTTTTGTCAGAATATGAAAGGTCGTTTCAGCGAAGGCCCCATCATTTTTAAAACTTTCCTGCCAAGGCCGCATGGCCAAGACGCGGAGGGTGTGAGTACCGGGGGCAAGATTTTCTAGGATAATCGGTTGCTTGAGGTCGTAGATAGCCGCTGCTGGTTCATTATCGACAATTAGGCTCAAGTGGGGTCCTAATTTCAGGGTGTCGTCTTGGAAAATTGGCAGATCGGACACTTGTAGTTTAACTGTCACCTGAGGGTCATCGAAAACTTGTTCGGCCAGAGGACTGAGAATCGTTACTTGGGGAGCGTAACGATCTAAACTGGGGCGCAGTTCCTGAATTAGGGCCGGGGGGGCAACCTCAGAAATGCGGCCTTGGACGACGGGAAGATTAGAGGTTTCCGAAGTGGGGAGATTGGTAGCCGTCAAGCGATCGCCACAGGCGGTTAACAGGGTGGTCAGTAAACCAATCACAAGACATATATGAAGGGTTTTGACTGGGATTAATTTATGTAGTAGGGATAGCACGTTCCTCCTAGAGCCAAGGCCAAAATCTATACAAACCATTGATTTTTGCTAGAGTCATTGAATGCTCCGGTGTCAGCAAAAGCGAGAGAAGATGAGGTTATGGCCTCAATTTTACAGAATTGTTTGATTGTTTTTTGAGAATCTATCTATTGAATTTTCTATATGGTCTGATCGGGAAGAAAAAGAGGAAATCGGCTTCTGGAGCGACAATTGATAAACTTTTGTAAAGAAAAATCACCGGTCTGACCCTGACTGAGACCGTCCATAGCAGAAAATGTCTCTCCTATCAAGGATTGAGAGAATTTTAATTATTGTTAAGCATAATGAACAGACAAGAGAACAAAGACTTATCATCTACTATTGATGCTTTCGACTGGAATCTCACCCAAGAGGAAAGTCAAGCGACATTAACAAAAGGTGGGTCAGATTTCAACTTGCCTTTTTTAGGTTAAAAAATCTATCCTCAAATAAAACGCTAAGTCTATTGTCGAGAGAGGAGAATCCTCATGGCACTCCCCCCCAAAGCGGTAGCTAAAGTGATTGTAGATAAAGACCCAGTACCTACTTCCTTTGAGAAGTGGGGTCAACCGGGGCATTTTGATCGCACTTTAGCCAAAGGACCCAAAACCACTACCTGGATTTGGAACCTACACGCCAACGTCCACGATTTTGATAGTCAAACCAGCGATCTAGAAGATATTTCTCGGAAAATCTTCAGCGCCCACTTCGGACATCTCGCCGTTGTCTTCGTTTGGCTGAGTGGAATGTACTTCCACGGCGCGAAATTTTCTAACTATGAAGCTTGGTTAACCAACCCGCTCGCCATCAAACCCAGCGCCCAAGTGGTCTGGCCGATCGTCGGTCAAGGCATCCTGAACGGCGATGTCGGCGGTGGCTTCCACGGTATTCAGATCACCTCTGGTCTGTTCTACCTCTGGCGTGCTTCCGGGTTCACCAACAGCTATCAGCTATACTGCACCGCTATCGGTGGTTTAGTTATGGCGGGCCTGATGCTGTTTGCCGGTTGGTTCCATTACCACAAAAGCGCACCGAAACTGGAATGGTTCCAAAACGTGGAATCGATGATGAACCACCACTTGGCGGGTTTACTCGGCTTAGGTTCCCTAGGTTGGGCCGGTCATCAGATTCACGTTTCTTTACCGGTGAACAAACTCCTCGATGCGGGAGTAGCTCCCCAAGATATCCCCTTGCCCCACGAGTTCATTCTCGAACCGAGCAAGATGGCGGATTTATATCCCAGTTTCGCCCAGGGTTTGACCCCCTTCTTTACCCTTAACTGGGGTGCTTACTCGGATTTCCTCACCTTCAAAGGTGGCTTGAACCCCGTGACCGGTGGTCTCTGGCTTTCCGATACCGCTCACCATCACTTGGCGATCGCTGTATTATTCATCATTGCCGGTCATATGTACCGTACCAACTGGGGTATCGGTCACAGCATGAAGGAAATCCTCGAAAACCACAAAGGTCCCTTCACCGGTCAAGGTCACAAAGGACTGTACGAAATCCTGACCACCTCTTGGCACGCCCAGTTAGCGATTAACCTGGCTCTCTTAGGTTCGCTAACCATCATCGTGGCCCACCATATGTACGCCATGCCGCCCTATCCCTATCAGGCGACTGACTACGCCACCCAACTATCCTTGTTTACTCACCACACTTGGATCGGTGGCTTCTTAATCGTCGGTGCGGGAGCGCACGGAGCGATCTTCATGGTACGGGACTACGATCCGGCCAAAAACGTCGATAACCTGCTCGATCGGGTGATCCGTCATCGCGACGCAATTATCTCCCACCTGAACTGGGTATGTATTTTCCTCGGCTTCCATAGCTTCGGTTTATACATTCACAACGACACCATGCGGGCTTTTGGTCGTCCCCAAGATATGTTCTCGGATACGGGAATTCAACTACAACCCATCTTTGCCCAATGGGTACAAAGTCTCCACACCCTAGCCCCCGGCAACACCGCTCCTAACGCTCTCACTACCGCTAGTTATGCTTTCGGTGGCGACGTGGTAGCAGTGGGTGGCAAAGTGGCCATGATGCCGATCACTCTCGGTACTGCCGATTTCCTCGTGCATCACATCCACGCCTTCACCATCCATGTCACCGTGTTGATTCTCCTCAAAGGGGTTCTCTACGCTCGCGGTTCCCGTCTGATTCCCGATAAAGCGAATCTCGGTTTCCGTTTCCCCTGCGATGGTCCCGGTCGCGGCGGTACCTGCCAAGTTTCGGGTTGGGATCACGTTTTCCTCGGCCTGTTCTGGATGTACAACTCCATCTCGGTCGTAATCTTCCACTTTAGCTGGAAAATGCAGTCCGATGTCTGGGGAACCGTCGCCCCCGATGGCACTGTCACCCACGTTACCCTCGGTAACTTCGCCCAAAGTGCCATCACCATCAACGGTTGGTTACGGGATTTCCTCTGGGCGCAAGCAGCGCAAGTCATTAATTCCTATGGCTCCGCCCTGTCTGCCTACGGAATCATGTTCCTAGCCGGTCACTTCGTCTTCGCGTTTAGCTTGATGTTCCTGTTCAGTGGTCGCGGCTACTGGCAAGAATTAATCGAGTCGATCGTCTGGGCGCACAACAAGTTAAGAGTTGCCCCCGCTATCCAACCTCGCGCCCTGAGCATCATTCAAGGTCGTGCCGTTGGTGTGGCTCACTACCTCTTAGGCGGTATTGTCACCACTTGGGCATTCTTCTTGGCCAGAAGTCTCTCGATTGGCTAAACTTGCCTATAAGGGCTTGCCAGTCCCCCGGGGATTGGCAAGACTAGGCTGAACCAGCGTCGATTGACCGATACCTCTGTAAGCGTTTCCTATTACAGAAGGTGAATTGAAAAAAGGAAATAACCAGCACTCGTGTAAGAGCCTCAGTTATTTAGAGAGGAGAATTTCCTAAACAGCTATGGCAACTAAATTCCCTAAATTTAGCCAAGATCTAGCCCAAGATCCGACCACCCGTCGGATTTGGTACGGGATCGCCACAGCCCACGATTTTGAAAGTCATGATGGCATGACGGAAGAGAATCTCTACCAAAAGATTTTCGCGTCGCACTTCGGCCACATTGCAATCATTTTCCTGTGGACTTCTGGTACTATATTCCACGTCGCTTGGCAAGGTAACTTCGAGCAGTGGATCAAAGATCCCTTAAACATCCGTCCCATCGCCCACGCGATTTGGGATCCCCAGTTCGGTAAAGGCGCGGTAGATGCCTTCACCCAAGCTGGCGCTTCTAACCCGGTTAACATCGCCTATTCCGGGGTTTACCACTGGTTCTACACCATCGGTATGACCTCCAACCAAGACCTATACCAAGGTGCGGTGTTCCTGCTGATTCTCTCGGCGATTTTCCTCTTTGCTGGCTGGTTACACTTACAACCTAAGTTCCGTCCTAGCCTCGCTTGGTTCAAAAACGCTGAATCTCGCCTGAACCACCACCTCGCCGCTCTGTTCGGTGTTAGCTCTCTGGCTTGGACCGGACACCTCGTTCACGTTGCTATCCCCGAATCCCGCGGTCAGCACGTTGGTTGGGACAACTTCCTCTCCACTCCCCCCCACCCGGCGGGTTTACTACCCTTCTTCACCGGTGACTGGGGTGTGTATGCGGAAAACCCCGATACTGCTAACCACATTTTCGGTACTGCCCAAGGCGCGGGAACTGCGATTCTCACCTTCTTAGGTGGTTTCCATCCCCAAACCGAGTCCCTCTGGTTAACCGATATGGCTCACCACCACTTGGCGATCGCTGTGATCTTCATTGTGGCTGGTCATATGTACCGCACCAACTGGGGCATCGGTCACAGCATCAAGGACATCCTTAATGCACACAGACCCCCCAGTGGTAAGTTAGGAGCCGGTCACAAAAATCTTTATGACACGGTTAACAACTCTCTCCACTTCCAACTCGGTTTGGCCCTGGCTTCTTTAGGCGTGATCACCTCTCTGGTGGCGCAGCATATGTACGCGCTACCCCCTTATGCTTTTATCGCTAAGGACTACACTACCCAAGCGGCTCTCTATACCCACCACCAATACATCGCTGGTTTCCTAGCGGTGGGTGCTTTCGCCCACGGTGCTATCTTCTTCGTGCGTGACTATGATCCCGAAGCGAACAAAGATAACGTCCTGGCGCGGATGCTGGAGCATAAAGAAGCGATCATCTCTCACCTAAGCTGGGTTTCCCTTTTCTTAGGTTTCCATACCCTCGGCCTCTACGTTCATAACGATGTGGTCGTCGCTTTCGGTACTCCCGAAAAACAAATCCTGATCGAACCTGTGTTCGCTCAATTCGTGCAAGCAGCTTCGGGTAAAACCCTGTACGGCATGAACGTACTGTTGTCTAACCCCGATAGTATCGCCTACACCGCCTATCCTAACTACGGTGATGTTTGGTTGCCCGGTTGGCTAGACGCAATCAATAGCGGCACTAACTCCTTATTCTTAACCATCGGTCCTGGCGACTTCCTCGTTCACCATGCGATCGCTCTTGGTTTACACACCACCGTTCTAATCCTGGTTAAAGGTGCTTTAGACGCTCGTGGTTCCAAATTAATGCCCGATAAAAAAGACTTCGGGTATTCCTTCCCTTGCGACGGTCCCGGCCGTGGCGGTACTTGCGACATCTCTGCTTGGGATTCCTTCTACCTAGCCATGTTCTGGATGTTGAACACCCTGGGTTGGTTAACCTTCTACTGGCACTGGAAACACCTCGGTGTCTGGTCGGGTAACGTGGCTCAGTTTAACGAAAACTCCACCTACCTGATGGGCTGGTTCCGCGATTACCTCTGGGCTAACTCGGCTCAGTTAATCAACGGTTACAACCCCTACGGTGTTAATAACCTTTCTGTCTGGGCCTGGATGTTCCTCTTTGGACACCTCGTTTGGGCAACCGGTTTCATGTTCCTGATCTCTTGGCGTGGTTACTGGCAAGAGTTGATCGAAACTATCGTTTGGGCCCACGAACGCACTCCTCTGGCGAACCTCGTTCGTTGGAAAGACAAACCCGTGGCTCTCTCGATCGTTCAGGCTCGTTTGGTTGGTTTAGCTCACTTCACCGTTGGCTATATCTTCACCTACGCCGCCTTCTTGATCGCTTCCACTGCTGGCAAGTTCGGCTAAACCTTGAATTAGGTGACTAAAAAACCCCCCGCCCATTGGTGGGGGGTTTTGTTTATGATTGATCATAAAAACACGGCTCAATCTCAAAAATCTATGCAGTTGGAAGAATTAAAACAGCTTTATGATCAGGACTTTGTTTTGTGGATTGAGCGAACCACCGAACAAATTCGACGCGGGGAGATTAAAAATTTAGATTGGGAACATCTTTTAACGGAGATAGAAGATTTGGGGAGAGAACAAAGAAACAAAGTGGAAAGCTATCTAATTCAAACCGTTAAACATTTATTGATGTATCAGTATTGGCTGACTGAAAAAGGTAATTGTGGCCGGGGATGGGCCGATGAAATCGATAATTTCCGTCTAGAACTAGAAATTTTATTCCAGTCAAAAACCCTCTACAATTATGGGGCTTCTAGGCTAGATATTATTTATGATAAAGCCAAGCGATCGGTGATCAAAAAAACTGGTTTATCTGTTGATAGGTTTCCGCAAGTTTGTCCTTATACCTTTGCCGAAATTATAGATTTTGATTTTTTACCAGTTTAGAACACGAGAATTAAAGGCAAGAAAGAAAATTATCCTTATCTATAGCAATTCAGTATCTTGACGAAACGTAAAAATAATACGACAATCGTAAGCAACAGAAAAAGACCAATATCCTTCTAAACTTCCTGTTAACTTATGAGACTTTAAAGAAGGAAGAAAGGGATCAGCTTCTAATCAATCTAAGATACTCAATAACTTTTATTTAAGTTGAGGATTTTTCTTGATAAATTCTTTAAATGCTCTTTTAAAACTCTTGTCAGCAACTAATTTCATTTGATCTAAAATTAAGGTGGAATGAGTTATATTAATTTGCCAGTTGAGAATATGAGAATTAAATTACACTCCACGGTACACTCTGCATCCGAGTAGATTCTACTACCTTTGGATGAGGAGCGATCGGCTTAATTAATCTTCTCAGTTTTTGCTGCACATCTACAGGGTTAATGGCGCGGGGAAAAAGTCGGGAATGTGTTTCCGGTTGTTCAAGATGGAGGACAACCTGTAATTGTTTTCCCTGAAGAACTTTTCTGGCAAAATTTGCTTCGGATTTGTCAGAGGCATTAATCTTCGCTGGTAACATAAGTAGCTGGTTATAATTAAATTAAAAATGGATTTTAGGTTCGATCCCCCCTGTCCTCCTTGATAAGGTAGGGTTGATTCATGAATCAACCCTACCCTTGATAAGGGGGGTGTCTGATAATTTTTAACGCCTACCTACTTAGCCGCGATTATATAGAGAACTTTTTCGGTAACTTCTTCGGCGAGATATTGAGCTTTCGTACGACGTGACTGGCGATAATCTTTCACCTCAATTAACCAGATATCTTGTCGAGCAATCGCAATCAAATCAACTCCTTTAATTCCATCTAGCATTGTAGAGAAATGGTGACGATAAAAAGCCCAATTATCGTATTTACTGACTTGCCACGAATCGGGAAAATCAAAGATTATGCCGTCCACTTCAACCCTCACCGTCTTTCTTCTCCCATACTTAAAAAGCGATCGGATTGAGCAAGCTCTTGATCAAGGGCTGTGATTTCACCGATTTCATCGCTTGTATTTCCTTGTTGAACGACTACAGCACCATCGGAGAAATGTAGGCCGAAAAAACGCGTATTCAGGGGAAAGTTATCTCGATCGCTCATTAAAATTTCCAGTTCTCGTAGTAAAAATAAACTATGGGTTGCCAGAAAGACTTGAATACCCGCATGACTAAGATTGACGATGCTCTTAGCGACTTCTCTGATCAAAATAGGGTTGAGATTCGCTTCCGGTTCATCCCAAAATAAAACACCTTTTTCCATTAACACACCAGTGGCGATTAGACGAGCTAACATCGCTAATTTACGATTTCCTTCGGCAACGAGAGGCATCTCGAATCGTCCACTTTCATTTTTTAGATAAAAACGCCCATTTTTATCTAACTCGAGCGAACCTCCCATCGCCGATTCGATCGGTTCCAATAACTTTTGAATGGGTTTTTCCTTATTGCCACGTTGCAAAGGAGCGCCGAGAAGTAAGCAAGTATCTCGCCAAGTTTCGTCAAATTCAAGATAATGACTTTCGTATAGAGATACAAAGTTTGGAAAAATTGTCAATAGCTCTCTAGTAGGAAAATAGGCAGAAGATACATCAAGCCAAGCCTCTGGAACTTCCTCTAGGGAGACTTCTGTTTTACTATTAGTTGCGAAACTGAAAGCAAAATTAAATCGACTATCTTGAAAGTGTAATTTTATATCACATCGTTCTCGCCCTTGTTTTCTGCGGGTGAGCCTTCCTAAATAATCGGGGCGAAATACATGAATCAGTTTATCGGCTAAACGAGTTTGCAACAAAGTTTTTGTTGGCGTTCCGTTCGGAGATTTTCGCCCTTCTTCCCCACTGGTAGCGAGTGCCGAATAGAGAATCTTGAGAAGATGAGTTTTGCCTGTTCCGTTTTCCCCGACAATGACATTCAGATTTTGGGAAAATTGCAGCTGGATTTCGGGAAAAAGGGAGCATCTCACTTACGCGATAAGTAATTATACTTAGCCTAAAAGCCACTCTTAATCGTGTCTTGGAACGAAATAGAGGCTTTTAAAGACTGCGTACATGGAGAATTAAAACAAGAATTACCCTCGAAAAGCCTATTTTT
>NZ_JADBSZ010000138.1:0-5069 GCF_020246425.1 Microcystis sp. M079S1 | reverse complement strand
GGCTTGCTGAATAATGGTAAAACCCTTTTAAAATAAGGCTTTTGACCTGTTAAAATCCGATGTTCATGCTGCGAAAATAGGATTAAGACCTTCAAAAACCTGGCATTATCCTTCTTTTAGTACATAAACTGGTACAAAAAAAAGAGGGCAACAAAGCCTGAAACGACCGGCTCCTGACTCGGAGACTCCTGACTCCTAACCCCACCAACAAACTTTTTGCCGCAAACCCTATTTAGTTGGTTGATTACCTTGGTTCGCCGTGGAGGGTTTCGGACAGTTCCCCAAGCTCGGCGTTTATGGGCTAATCAAATTGACACAATTTTTGCCTTACTTTTATGAAACTACCCTGCCCTGTCCCCCTTGATCAGGGGGGTGCCGATAGGCGGAGGGAGCTGACAATTTTTAACACCTACCTACTTAGGGCTTGCTGAAAAAGCTTTTCGGTGGTGGCAGGGTGTGGGGTGTGGGGTTTTATCGATTTTCAGGTGGTCAAGTACCTAATTTTCAGGGAAAAAGTCCCGGAATTTTCCCCCCGATCCCCGCAATGGCTGGCACTTTTTGAGGGGAAAAAAGTCCAAAAGTCTTATCCAACAAGGTTTTTAGATTTATTCAGCAGACCTTACTTAATCACTGATAACTGATCAAGTCCCCAATCTATAACTTTTCTATGTCCCCTCTCAATTCTCACCGCACAGAAATAACTACCATTGCCGATCCTATTTATCTAGAAATCTTTAAAAATCTCTATCAATTTATTGCCGAAGAAATGGGGATTACTCTCCAAAATACGGCAGCAAGTGTCAATATTAAAGAGCGCCTAGACTTCTCCTGTGCTATCTTTGATCAGGTGGGAAATTTAATCGCCAATGCTCCTCATATCCCTGTCCATTTAGGCTCTATGGCCGATAGTGTTAAAAGCTTAATTCAGGATAAAGGGGAGACGATTCGTCCCGGAAATGTTTATCTGGCTAATAATCCTTATAATGGCGGTACTCACCTGCCAGATGTCACAGTAATTAGTCCTATTTTTGACCGACAAAATCAGGAAATATTATTTTATCTTGCCTCCCGGGGACATCAAGCCGATATCGGTGGAATTACCCCCGGTTCTATGCCTCCCCACTCTGTCCATATTAGCGAAGAAGGAATTTTATTCGATAATTTTTTGCTGGTAGCGGCGGGACAGTTTCGGGAACAAGAATTAATTAATCACTTAACTAATAGTCCTTTTCCCGCTCGCAATATCGCCCAAAACATTGCCGATTTTCAGGCACAAATAGCCGCTAATGCCAAGGGGGAAAGAGAATTACATAATATGGTTGAGCGCTACGGATTAGCTATGGTTAAAGCCTATCAACAGTTCGTTCAAGATAATGCGGAATTAGCGGTTAGAAAAGCTATATCTGTCCTGAAAGATGGTGAATTTACTTATTATCTGGATAACGGTGCTGTCATCAAGGTCAGAATTAGCATAGATATTGATAATTGTCAAGCAACCATCGATTTTACTGGCACATCTGACCAGTTAAATAATAATTTTAATGCACCCCTAGCAGTGACAAGAGCGGCGGTTTTATACGTTTTTCGTACCCTTGTGGAGGAGGCAATCCCTTTAAATGCTGGCTGTTTCAAACCCCTCCATTTAATTATCCCGTCTGGCTGTTTTCTTAATCCCGTTTATCCAGCGGCCGTAGTAGCAGGAAATGTAGAAACTTCCCAGGCAATAGTTAATGCTTTATACGGTGCTTTAGGCATTCAAGCAGCCAGCCAAGGGACGATGAATAATTTCACTTTTGGCAATCAAGAATATCAATATTATGAGACTATTTGTGGCGGTTCTGGTGCGGGGGCAAATTTTGCGGGAACCGCTGCGGTACAAACCCAGATGACTAATTCCCGTCTCACCGATCCAGAAGTATTAGAAATGCGCTATCCTGTGTTAGTAGAAAGTTTTAGCATTCGCCCCGATAGTGGCGGTAAGGGACAATATTCTGGAGGTGATGGTGTGATTAGAAGGATTAAATTTCAAGAGGCTATGACCGCCAATATTTTATCGGGTAATCGCCTGATTCCCCCCTTTGGACTGGCGGGAGGAAAAGCAGGTAAAATAGGACGTAATGCCGTGGAAAGAAACGATGGAACTATCGAAGAATTGCCCGGTACTGCGACTGTAGAAATGAACCTTGGTGATATTTTTATTATTGAAACCCCCGGCGGTGGTGGCTATGGAAATTGCTGAACGATAACTTTAATTAAGTACCTAAGCAAAATTAATTACACATATCTAACTAGCTTTTGCCTTTTGCCTTTTGCCTTTTGCCTATCCTAACCAAGAAGTTAATTTTGTCCTATTACTTATTAATTCATGACAATTATCTTAGCGATCGAAACCAGTTGCGATGAAACAGCTGTGGCTATTGTTAACAATAACCATGTCCTGAGTAGTGTGGTTTCTTCTCAAATTGATCTCCATCGTCTCTATGGCGGTGTTGTGCCAGAAATGGCCTCCCGACAACACCTAGAAACCATTAATTTTTGTCTAGAAAAAGCTTGGCAAGAAACTGGGTTAAATTGGTCAGAAATTGATGGAATAGCCGCCACAGTTGCCCCTGGTTTAGTAGGTGCTTTAATGGTGGGAATGACGGCAGCTAAAACCCTGGCTATTGTCCAGGATAAACCCTTTATCGGCATTCATCATCTCGAAGGTCATATCTATGCTTCCTATCTAGCTGAACCCGATCTTAAACCTCCTTTTTTATCTCTTTTAGTCTCTGGGGGTCATACCAGTTTAATCCATGTGCAGGCCTGCGGTAAATATCAACAATTAGGAACTACTAGAGATGATGCAGCCGGAGAAGCTTTTGATAAAGTGGCACGATTATTAAACTTAAGTTATCCAGGTGGTCCGATAATCGATCGCATGGCCAAAGATGGTAATCCCCAAGCTTTTCCCTTGCCTGAAGGTAAAATATCTTTACCAACTGGCGGTTTTCATGCCTACGATTCCAGTTTTAGTGGTTTAAAAACTGCTGTTTTGCGCTTAGTAGAGAAATTCGAGCCAGATAATTTACCTGTAGCTGATATAGCCGCTAGTTTTCAAGATACGGTAGCCAGAAGTTTAACCCGTCGGACAATCAATTGTGCCTTAGATTATGACTTAAAAACTATCACAATCGGGGGAGGAGTGGCGGCCAATAGTGCCTTAAGAAATCATCTGGAAACTGCCGCCAAAAATCATCATTTAACCGTCTATTTTCCGCCGCTTAAACTCTGTACCGATAACGCCGCTATGATTGCTCGCGCTGCCGTTGATCATTATGATCTTGGTCATTTTTCTGACCTTTCTATCGGTGTTCGTTCCCGTTTACCTTTAAGCGAAGTTATGCAATTATATAATATTAGCTTCTAACCGTCGGTCGTCAGTATTCTCCGAGTCAGTCCCGATGAAAAAATTTTCACCCCCACAGATGAAAGAGGTTTCCTTCCCTACACCCCACACCCCACACCCTACACCCTCTTTCAAGTCAGGAGACTCCGAGACAGGAGACAGCTTTTATTTATTATCCCTTCTCCCCCAACCCCACACCCCACACCCCACACCCCACACCCCACACCCCACTTCATAATTCATCATGTTTGGCTTTTTAAATCTCAATAAACCCCCCGATTGGACTTCTCACGATTGCGTGGCTAAAGTACGAAAAATTCTTAAGAGTAAACGAGTCGGCCATGGGGGAACTTTAGATCCTATGGCTACGGGAGTTTTACCGATCGCCGTCGGGGCTGCCACCCGATTACTGGCCTATTTACCCGAAAATAAGGCTTATCGGGCAAAAATCCAGTTAGGACTCACCACTGATACCGATGATATTACGGGAAAAGCGATCGCTGCTTGTCCCTGTCCCGATTTAACTTTAGAGACAGTTAAGCCCCATTTAGCGGAATTTATCGGCAAGATCGCCCAGATTCCGCCGATGTATAGTGCTATTCAAAAGGATGGTCGCCGTCTCTACGAATTGGCTCGCAAAGGGGAAATAATCGCAGTGGAGCCTCGTCAGGTCAAAATTGACCAAATTAAGGTTTTAGACTGGTTAGAGGGCGAATTTCCGCAAATAGAGCTAGATATTCACTGTGGATCGGGGACTTATATTCGTTCCCTGGCCAGAGATTTGGGGAAGGTGTTAGCTGTCGGTGGTACTTTAGCCAGTTTAACTCGCACAGAAAGCTGTGGTTTTCAATTAGCCGATAGTATTAATCTCGAAGCTTTAATGGCTAATTCCGAGGGGTTAATTTCGCCTCGCATTGCCTTGGCTCATCTAGACTGGATTTATTTAATATCAGAGAGAATTATCGATTGGTTTCACGGCAGAAAAATTAATCTAACCGATACAAATGTTAGGATCGGTTCTATGGTTGCTGTGGAGTCTTTAGAGGCTCAATTTCTCGGCATTGGTGAGATAGTTGTCATAGAAGATGAGTACTACCTACAGCCTAAAATAGTTATTCAGCAATAGGGTTAATAATGGGTAGATATCAATTTTGTAGAAATATCTATATTACATTTGGGCGCAACGCATACCATTGGTGTCAACTTAAGCAAGAGGCTTAATTATAAAGAGTAGCTGATCATCCAAGAGGAAGGAAGTAAAAAATGGTAAAATAAGGCGGAGAAGTCAGAGGTGAGTCAGTGAAAACGCGCTCTAAGCAACGACCGAAAAAAGAGAGGAATCCCGACTTACGCCGTCAATGTCAGTCGCCAGTCTTAGAAATTCCTCAAATGGTAGAAGAATTAACTCAATACTTAACACCCACTTTATTTACTCCCTTAAAATATCTCCAGGGAAATCATGAGAACGCCAATTCAAAAGTTTCCCATGCCAGAGAATTTTTCAGGTAAAGCCAAACTCTCTGTTGCGGGGTTAACTTCGGGACAACAAGAAGGTTGATAAAACCAGATAATATTGTCGGGAATTTCTAAGTGTACCGCCATATGTGCAGGAGCGTTATCTACTTGTAAAATATGTAATTCATTGGGAAAAGCTTGCGATAGTTGTAATAGATATTCTCCG
>NZ_JADBSZ010000137.1:0-15162 GCF_020246425.1 Microcystis sp. M079S1 | reverse complement strand
TGGGAGTGAGGGGGGGAAAATTCAGGTACTTTTTCTCTGAAAATTAGGTAATTGACCAGATGAGAATCGGTAAAAACCTACACCCCACACCCCACACCCCACACCCTGTCCCCACGAAAAACTTTTTGCCGCAAACCCTAATTACCCCCTTGGGATGTGATGATTCTGCCTGGGAAATAAATGGTACTTTATTTTTTTGCCAGTTTTTTACTGCGACCGACAATCGCCCAGAGATAGCTAATTGCTAAGGCCAAAAACGCGAGGGAAATACTTTCTTTGACGATAAAAATCCCCAGACCGATCAGCACACAGGGAACGAAGGTACTTCCCTGACTGGTTAGAATAGTGGCGATGGTCGGCACGCTGGTCAACCCGTAGGCGATCGCACACCAAACCCCCACCAGAATCAAAAACACGCTGACAATAACGATCAGACTTGTTACGCTACTACTGGCGAAAAGGGGAACGTAAATGCCGATATTATCGCTGCCGTTGGCGACGGTCAACGCAGCCACGCTATAGGTGCGCGGGTCAAACCAACGACCGAAGGGGGAATGTTTCGCACCCTCTAGGTTGACTTCGACATTCTCTGGCTCTTCCTCCTTCTCCTCTTCTTTGAGAAGGGAAAAGATGCCGAGAATCACAGGAACGAGGCCTAGATAGCGAATCCATGGGGTAGGGATGAGAAAGCAACCGAAAAATCCTGCTAAACTGGCAATAACCAGCAGAATAAAGCCGATATACTGACCGATCACGATATCGCGACGACGGAAGAGTTTCCCCGTTTGGCTGAAGAGAATCGTCAGGATCAATATATCGTCGAGGTTGGTGGCGACGAATGCTGCTACACCGGTAGATATCGCGATCACAATCTCGATCATCGTTTTTTTCCTTAAGATGGCCGTCGGGTTTTTCCGTTGGTTATGCCTTGTTCGGCTTTTCCTTCAAAGGTTTGGCCACAGGAGAATCCTACTACCTATCCCGATCGAGAAACTGTATTTCGCACGACTGATCGCTCTATCCCGGTGCGGGATGGAAAAAGAAAGCGAGAGCGATGACGGTGTAGGTCGCGACGAGTAATATACCCTCTAGCCAGTTCGAGCGACCGTCGTTACTGATCGAGTTAGTCAGCCAGACGGCGACGGCGACGGCGACCAATTCAAACGGATCGAAATCGAGAGCCATCGGCTGACCGAGGAAATAACCCGCGATTACGAGAACCGGTGCGACAAAAAGTGCGATTTGCAGACTCGAACCCACCGTCACGGAAACCGCCAGATCCATTTTGTCTTTTAAGGCGACCCTAACCGCGGTGGCGTGTTCGGCCGCGTTGCCGATAATTGGCAGCAGGATCACCCCCGTGAAAAGGGTCGTTAATCCTAATTTATGCGTGGCTTCCTCTAGGGTATTAACTAATAATTCCGATTCGACCGCCACCCCGATCGTCACCAGCAGTAATATCCCCACCCAGAGCCAGAGATTCGGCTTTTTTACGCTTACCGCTTCCCCCGACTCTTGATCGAGATCGGCGACCCCCACCTCGTAAAGATAAGTGTGGGTCTTCATCGAAAACAGCAGACTCAGGCAATACACAAAAATTAATACCGCCGCCACCGCTACCGAGAGACGCTGTAGGACGCTCTCCTCGATTGCGGCGGAGGTGTATTGAACGGTCGTGGGTAGGAGGATCGCTGCCACGGCGAGATTCATCGACGAGGAATTTAAACGGGCGGTCACGGGCTGGAATTTCTGTTCTTTATAGCGTAAGCCGCCGAAAAACATCGACAAGCCCGTTACCAGCAGCAGATTCCCGATAATCGAACCGGTAATCGTCGCTTTCACCACCTCGATCAACCCCTCTTCCAGGGCGGCGTAGGCGAGAATTAATTCGGTGGCGTTGCCGAAGGTGGCGTTCATTAAACCGCCAAGATTAGGACCGACCACGACGGCGATTTCCTCGGTTGCCTTTCCCATGTAAGCGGCCAGGGGAACAATCGCTAGACAGGCACTCAGGAAAACGATCGTCACGTCCCAACGCAGGAAATTCCAGGCGATCGAGATCGGGACAAAAACCAACAAAATAGCGAAAATCCAGTCCTTTCTATTCATAGCAATGGGTGTCTCGGCATAAAACCGCGCACGGTTGTGAAAAACAGACTATCGGCTTTTTTTCTGTTTCAATTACCCAAATCGCCCGGTAATATACTCCCGGGCCTCGTCGGTTTGCGGATTGCCGAACATAACTTCCGTGGGGCTAAATTCGACTAATTTTCCCCGGCGTTTCCCGGAGGGATCGGTTTCGGTGTTAAAAAATGCCGTCCAGTCGGCGATCCGCGATGCCTGCTGCATATTGTGGGTGACGGTAATGATCGTGTAACTTTCCTTCAGTTGTAGGCACAATTCCTCCACCTGACGGGTAGAGATGGGATCGAGGGCCGAACAGGGTTCATCCATCAATAAAACATCCGGCTTCATCGCAATCGCACGGGCGATACAGAGGCGCTGTTGCTGTCCCCCCGATAGTGCCGTTCCTTTTTCTTTCAGTTTGTCCTTTACTTCCTCCCAGATCGCCGCCTGCCGCAGGGAATACTCGACCAATTCCTCAAGATTTCCCTGATAACCGTTGGTTCGGGGTGCGTAGGCGATATTCTCGTAAATGCTCTTGGGAAAAGGGTTCGGACGTTGGAAAACCATCCCCACCTGTCGCCGCAACTTGACCGCGTTGACCTGCGAATCGTAAATATTCTGATTTCGGTAAAGTAGTTTTCCCTCCACCTTGGCGCCGGGGATCAGATCGTTCATTCGGTTAAAGCAGCGCAAGAGGGTACTTTTCCCGCAACCAGACGGCCCGATAAAGGCGACGATTTTTCGCGCGGGAATTTTAATATGAACGTCCAGAAGAGCGAGAAACCCGTTATAAAAAACTTTCACTCCTTCCGCCTCGAAAACACTGTGATCGGCGTTAAGGTGGGTAGTCATGGTAAAAATTCTCCTGAGTGTGATTAAACGACTGGTTAAGCGGGAAAAAAGGAGCCATCCAGATGGCTTTCTCATCAGACTTTTGGCGATTAATTGCCCAAGGATAGCGAGCGCTGAAAAGTGATCAAGAAATCACGTTAAAATGCCCGAAACCCATAGCTCATATTTGGCAATCCTGTCAATGGTTAAGTCCCAGGCTATTGATCGAAGTCAGAGAGAACCGCAAGATTATTGCCTGGGGTTCCATCTAAATCAGAAACATAGAGGTTTTTCGCCATTTCCAATCAACGCTCAGTTTTCAGTGGCAGCGGAGACTGAACGACAATAATCAACATCCGTTCCGTCCCAGTGTTTCTGATTTCATGCTCAACGCTTTGATGTGCATGGATGAAAACTCCGGCTTCCACTGCCGCTATTTCATTTCCAATGACAATCTCCCCCGTTCCCTGGACGACATAGCAAATTTCATCATTCTGAGGATGTTTGTGTCGGGCGTTAATTTGTCCAGGCTCTAGACAGTACAGGCCAAAGTGCAAAGAATCGGTTTTGAAAATCGATCGCTTCACATAGCCTTCCGGGTTAAACTGAGCCACTTGTTCCAGAGTTGTTAATCTACCTTGGCTGAATTGTTGAACGAACTCAGGTGAAAATTCCAGGTTGAAAACGCCGTCATTTGCTCTAAGGGAGTCGGTCATGGTTCAAGATATCCTCAATAGGATTAAACGATTGGTTAAGAGGGAAAAGTGGAGCCATCAAGGTTGACTCGATTGGGAATAATGTTGACGTAGATAGATAGCGATGGCGTTGAGGGCGAGAATTAACAGGATCAGAACGATAATCGCGGCCGCCGCAGCATTGGCGAAACCGGGTTCGGGACGGGTGATATAGCTGAAAATTTGAATCGGTAGTGCCATAAAGCGTTGGAATAAACCCGGATCGAAAGTGAGGAAACTAACCGCGCCGACGACCATTAAGGAAGCCGCGTCTCCGATCGCCCGCGACACGGAGATAATCACCCCCGTGAGAATCCCCGGCACCGCGTAGGGTAAAACATGGTGTTGGATCGTCTGCCATTTGGTACTGCCTAGACCGTAGGAGGCTTGGCGTAGGGAATCGGGAACCGCCCGGATCGCCTCCCGCGCCGTGACGATAATCACCGGCAGCGAGAGAAGCGCAAGGGTTAACGCGCCGGAAATCAGCGTCGGGCCAAAATTGAGCAGATAGTTAAAAACCGCTAATCCTAATAAGCCGTAGACGATCGAGGGAACCCCGGCCAGATTGCCGATATTCACCTCGATCAGTGCCGTCCACCAAGTTTTCGGGGCGTATTCCTCTAGATACAAAGCCGACCCGACCCCGATCGGGACCGCCACGAGAAGCACGATAATTCCCAGATAGAAACTACCGATGATCGCCGGACGGATACCGCCCCTTTCCGGGAAACGGGAAGGCGTTTCCGTGAGGAATCCGGGGGTTAAGAGTCGTCCGAGTCCATCGTGGGCGATATTCAACACCAACAGCGCCAGAACGAACAAACCGATCAGTAAACCGAAGAGGAAAAGATACTCGCAGAATTTGCCGATCGCCTCGCGGCGTTCGAGATGGTCGATAAATTCAACGGTATCGGACTTAACAGAGGATTTAACCATGGCAAATCAATCGTATTTTTCTTTAAAACGGTGGGAGATCCAGTAACTGGCCAGATTCAGTGCCAACGTGATCAGAAAAAGCACCGCGCCGACCGCGTAGAGGGTTTTAAAACTGAGACTGCCCCGGGGCGCATCTCCCCCGGAAATCTCGGCCATAAAAGCGGTCATCGTGGCGATCGACTCGAAGGGATTGAGGGTAAGCCGGGGTTGCGAGCCGGCGGCGATCAACACCGTCATCGTTTCCCCCACCGCCCGCGACATTCCCAGAATAATCGAGGCCATGATCCCGGAGAGGGCGGCGGGGAGAACCACTTTAAAAATCGTTTCCAGCTTGGTAATTCCTAGGGCATAGGAACCCTCGCGCAGGGAACGGGGAACCGCTCGGATCGCGTCTAAACTAATCGATCCCACCGTGGGAGTGATCATGATCCCCATCATTAACCCGGCGCTGAGGGCGTTAAAAATCTCGACGGGGAAAAGATTCCGCAAAGTGGGCGTGACAACGAGTAGGGCGAAGTACCCGTACACCACCGTGGGAATCCCGGCAAGAAGTTCCACCGCGGGGCGTAAAATCGCCGCTAGGTTCGGTTTTGCGTATTCGGCGAGGTAGATCGCGGAAGATAGGCCTAAAGGAACCGCGACGGACATAGCGATCGCTGTGGTTAAAAATGTCCCGTTAATTAGCGGCCAGATACCGAAATGAGGGGTGGCGAACAGTGGAGTCCAACGGGTATCGAGAAAGAATTGGGCGAAAGATACCTCTTGAAAAAATCCCCAGGTTTCGCTAAAAATAATCGCCACGATGCCGATTGTCGTCGCCACGGAAACGAAAGCGCAAGCGAAGAGAATCAGCGCGATTATCTTCTCTTGAATATCGTCGCCGGGGCGCTTGAGGAGCGAATTATCTGCCGGCAAAAAAGAATTATCGAAAGAACTCGGGGTTAAGGTCATGGTTTGACAAAATTCCTTTTTTAGATAAAGTTCGTGATCGGTTCTCCCGGTTTAGCTTTGCCGAATTTCGATCCCGTTTCCCCGCGCTCGAATTTCCGCAGGGTTTTGACGTAGGCCTCATCAGGTAAAGCGACGTAACCCACGCCATCGACCCATTTCCAGGAATTTTCTAAATAGAAGCGCACGAATTTTTCCAGGGATGGATTCGTTTTTAAATTATTCTTGTTGACGTAGATAAACAGGGGACGGGAAAGGGGATTATAGACATTGCGGAGAACGTTATCGATGGGGACCGGTTTGACGCATTTTCCTTCATTATTTTCGATCGCCACCAAGTTCAATCGATCTTGGTTCTGCATATAGAAAGAGATGCCTAAATAGGCAAGCGCGGATGGATTGCCGATCACCCCCTGTACGAGGGCGTTTTGATTGCGGTTCGGGGTAAAATCGGTGCGGCTATTTCTCCGTTTTCCCGTGATCGCTTGGGTGAAATAATCGAAGGTTCCCGTATCGGAAGGCGGGGCGAAAAGTAATAATCTTTCGTCGGGAAATTGCGGATTAATCTGTTTCCAACTGGTAATCCTACCCTCCGCTTTCGTGTTCCACATTTGATCGAGTTCTTTAATCGTTAAACACTTGGCGAATTGATTTTTTTTATTGACAATCACCGCCAATCCGTCGATCGCCATCGGTAATTCCAGAAATTCCACGCCGTTTTCCCGACATTTCTCGATCTCTTCTTTCCGGATCACCCGCGATGCCCCGGCAATGTCGAGATTTCCGGCGCAGAACTTACTAAAACCGCCCCCGGTTCCACTGGTGGCGACGCTTACCCGCGCTTCGGGATGGACTCTTTGATATTCTTCGGCAACGGCGAGGGAAAGGGCGAAACCCACCGCACCACCGTCGATCGAGACTGGCGCTTCTTTCTCGGCTGAGTCGGCCGGGCGACCGCAACCGGCGATCAAATTACTGGCCATCAGAAGGGAGATTAGGAAAAAATAATGAGAGAATTTCATAGATTAAAGCGGGAAAAATGTTAGGAAGCCGACTGGTTTTTAATCTGCTCGAAGATGCCGTTATTGGCCAGAAATTCCTTTTCGATCAACGTCCAGCCGCCGAGATCTTGGGCGTTGAAAAGGGTCTCGATCGGCGGGAATTGTAATCCTTCATCCTTGGCCACGAAGGGATTGACCGAGCGATAGCCTAATTTGGCCAATTCCTGTTGTGCCGGCTCGGAATAGAGGAAATTCACAAAGGCCTCGGCCACCTCTCGCGTGCCGTGTTTATCGACATTTCTATCCACCACCGCCACGGGATTATCGATCGAGATATTGACCGGGGGGACTAAGTAATTGGTATCTGGTTGATTTCTTGCCGCTAGAATTACCTCGTTTTCGTAGGTGACTAAAACATCCCCCTTTCCTTCTTGGAAAAAGGCATTGCTGGCTTCCCGCGCGTCCCTGGCTAGGGTGGGAATCTTTTGATAGATCCGGCGGACAAAATCCCATGCCTGTTGCGGTTCGCCCCCCGTTTGCGTCACCGAACCCCAGAGGGCTAATAACTGCCAAATAGCGATCCCGGAAGTTTTCGGATCGGCGGATAGAACCGTAACGTCCTCTCTAGCCAGATCCGCCCAAGATTGAATCTTTTTCGGATTTCCCGCCCGCGTCACGATCGCCGCCACCGAGTGACTCACCACCCCCCGCCGCGGCACCCGATCTTCCCAACCGCGATTAATCAGGCCGGCTTGAGATATCCGCATCACGTCGAGGGGAAGGGCGAGATGTACCACGTCCGCCTCTTGTTTCCCGGCGATCACGTCATCGGCCTGGGCCAGGGAACCGCCGTAACTCCGCTGGAAAATGACTTTTTGGTTATGCTCTTTCCGCCATTTCTCGACGAATTTCGGGATAATCTGGTCGTGGGCGGCTTTCGTGACCGAGAAGGAAACGAGATTCAGTTTCACCTCCGGTTTCGAGCCGATTCCCCCGCAGGAGGCGAGGGCGAGACTTGCCAACATTCCCACTAACAGGAAGGAAAGGAAGCTCCTCCCCGATAAGGAACGAAAGGGACGAAACAGCGATCGAATTGGCAACAGTGATACATTCATCGGGATTTTCTCGATAAGGTTGCTCTAAACCAACTAATTTTTATTCTCTCTTCCTGAATTTTGACTCCCGTGGGAGCCGGAGATTGGCGTTTACGGGGGGCCTAATTTACCCGATGGGAATCAACAGGCGATAGGAGCCGTTATCGAGAATAATCCGTAGCCCCAACCACATCAGCACAAAGGGGAAAAGCTTACTGGCATAACGGCTGAGGACAACCGCGATCCCCGGTTGGCGGGTTAGATTATAGGAGAGAAATAACCAAGTACAGACGATTAGATAGCAGATCGGGATGATTACGGCTAACTGCGCCACGGTACTATTGGCGAATAGGGGAATATAGATACCGAGATTATTGCCGCCATTGGATATCGTGACCGCGGAAACTTTATAGGTTTGGCGATCGCTGAAGACTTGACCGAGGGATAGTCTGCGGGAGGCGAATCCGTGAAATCGGGCGTTTCTTCGCAAATTCACCTTGCGATCTGCGGTTTCCCTCTCGTTATCGCGATTTAACGTCAGTAAATTTCTCACACCGATGAGGATCGGCAGCATTCCGAGAAGACCGATATAAATCGGCGGGATGATTAAGCCGAGTAGAAAACCCAGCAAGCTAACCGATACTAAGGCCGTAAACCCGACTAGCTCGCCGACGACAACGTGAACCGGGCGAAAGGTACGATTTACCTCGCTAAAAAAGCCGGTTAGATAAATATTGTCGTCGAAGGTGGTGGCTATGCCGGTGGCCACCGCGATTTTGACGATTTCGATCAACCAATCCATCCATATTACCTCGATCTCTCAAATGCGGGCGCAATTTCACTTTAAAACTATATCATTTTCAATACATTTATAAATGTACTTTGTTACACAATCGAGGAGTCGTGGATTTTTATAGTATGTAGATAAAACTAATGGAACCTCTCCCGATCAAGTTGGGAAACCCTTCCCTCTTGTCTCCTTTCCCGATAATAAATCTTGTTTTCTGCGAGAAATCCCATGCTCCACCGTTCGATCAAGTGTCTCTGGAAACCGTGGCGAAATTGGCGGGCAGTTCTTCCCGCAGTGCTTTTTGTGACCAGCCTCGTCGGGAGCTTTCTCCTGGCTGGATTTTCCGACACGAACGCAAAGCGCTCGCTACGCGAGATCGCCGTCGGTCAAAATTCTCGATCCGATAACCTGATTCTGAACCTCGTCGATAGCTTTAAATTCCCCCGAAATACGACTCCCCGGCTATTGGAAACCGTGGGATTATTTATCGCTGGAATTCTCTTCTGTATCGCGATCGATCGCTGGTTCAAGCGCTCGACCCCCTCCGATATCACTCCTCTCGCCAAACAAGCGCGGCGGTTAGGAACCCTCAAGATCGGCTATCCCGAGGGTATGACCAATCTGGAAGTTCTCCGCGCCCAGGCCTTTCTGGAAAGACGCTTAAAACCCTTTGGGGTGACGGTAACGTGGACGAGTTTTCTGGCCGCTTCCTCTCTGATCGAGGCCTTGAGCAACGGAACGATCGACTTCTGCGGTGGTGGCGGTACGGCGAGTATTTTCTCCCAAGCGGCGGAACACGTCTTCGTCCGGGTGGCCAAGGAAAAATATACCGCCCCGAAAGGTCAGGCGATTCTCGTACCAGAGGATTCGCCAATAGAGACGTTGGCGGATTTAAAAGGAAAAAGAATCGCCTTCGATCGGGGTTCGAGCGCCCATTATGTCCTCATCCGCGCACTGATGAGAGTGAATCTAGAATTAAGCGATATCGAACCGGTGTATGCGACTCAACCGGAAGCACTGGTGCTTTTTCGTCGCAGTGAGATCGACGCTTGGGTGGTGTGGGTTCCCTACTCTCCCACCGAGACGCGCACCTATCCGGGAAGATCGGTCGCCGATCTAGAGAGTATATTCGGGGAAAACGCCTCTCTAGAAGTGCCGACCTATTATTATGCGGTTCCCGAATTGGTACGCGATTATCCCGATGTACTGAAGGTGATTTTAGAAGAGGTGAACGAGGCGGGTGCCTGGGCGAAACAACAGGAGTTAGAGGCGACGAGACGCTTGGCAGCTCACCACGAGATCGATCCAGCGATCGTGACTAATCTCGAACAACGGGCTTCTGAACGTGCCATTATCCCGATCGATGATCGCTCTCTGACGGCCCTACAACACCAAGCTAATATCTTCCGAGACCTGAAGCTGATCCCCCATCGGGTCAATGTGCGCGACGGAACCTACACCCTACAGACGAAACAAAATTGGACATATTAATACTAAATCCGTTGAGCATAGGCTACATATCAGGATAGGCAAGAGGCAAGAGGCAAAAGGGGGAATAAATAATCAGTTTTTAATAACAGGATTTATCCTAAATCCTGTTTAAAAGGTATAGGGGAGTGGGGAGCGCCAGAGCAGCGAGAAACAATCCATGACTGGGGAGTTAATCACAGTATTAAAAACGGATTTGGTATCATCAAATCCTTATTCTCGGTGAGTTAAAATCTCCGAAAAAATAGGTAGTATTTTCAGATCACTGATTACTGATTACTGTTTACTGTTCACTGAAAATACTCCCCACACCCTGCGCCAGGGAAAAACTTTTTCAGCATACCCCAACTAACTCAAACCTTCAAAATAATCGCGAATTTGGTTACGTCGCCAGGGTTGACGCAATTTTTGCAACGCTTTCGACTCAATTTGTCGTACCCTTTCCGGGGATAATTCCAAAGTGCGACCGATATCACCTAAAGAATGGGATTTACCATCGAGAAAACCATAGCGCAATTCAATCACTTCTCGTTCGCGAGTGGTTAAATCTGCCAATAATTCTCTCATATCTCTTTGCAAAGATTCATAGACAAGATGATTTTCTGAAGACACTTCTTCGGTTTCCAAAAGGTCTAATAATTCCGTATCTTTTTCCTTACCTACCTTAATTTCCAAGGAAACCGAACGCGGCACTGTCATCAACAATTCCCGCACAGCTTCAGGAGTCAGAGCTAACTCTTGGGCAATTTCCTCTACGGTCGCAGTGCGACCGCGCATTTGCGAGATTTTCCGTTGTGCCTTCTTAATTTTGTTGAGTTTTTCGGTAATATGAACCGGTAAGCGAATAATCCTGCTTTGAGTTGCGATCGCCCTCGTCATTCCTTGACGGATCCACCAGTAGGCATAGGTACTAAAACGATAGCCTTTGGTGGGATCAAATTTCTTGACGGCCCGTTCTAAACCCAGGGTTCCCTCTTGAATCAAATCCAATAATTCTAAACCGCGATTCTGATATTTTTTGGCCACCGACACCACCAGACGTAAATTGGCCTTGATCATCTGTTCTTTGGCACGGGTACCAAGGGTAATAATTTCTTCTAATTTCCCCACTTCTAAGCCCGCTAGGTGCGCCCAACGCTGTTTTCCTGCTTTTAAAGCATTTTTTAACTCATACACGGTGATTTGGGCGGTTTTTGCCCAACGTTCTAGGGAGGGACGATGGGCTAATTGAGCGGTTAGCCGATCACGAATCTCAATTAACTTGACAAATTTCTGTACTTGTGCATCACCTTGTTTAACGGCAGTGGCGCGCAATTTCAGTAGGGACAGATGACGCTGTACCTGTTGCGCTTGTTCAACTTCCTCCTCCCGTTTGAGTAGAGGCACTCTGCCAATGTCTTGTAGGTATAATTGTACTAGGTCAGTAGTTGTACGGTTGCTGTAGCTTTTTTGGGGACTAGATACTAGATCATCTTCTAAATCACGGCCGAGAAAATCCTCATCTAGGTCGATCGAGTTTTCCTTCAGTTTTAGAACAGAAAAAGAGGGAGAGATAAATTCAGTTTCGAGCGTCGAGGGGTTAATTGCAGACATGGTGGCTTCTCTACGGACGAATGTGATAGGAATTAGAAACTTCTAAATCGTTCACCGTAGTCATAGCTTTCCCGCTTGAGCGAGGAAATGATGCAGTCGGGAAAAATTTTTTCTCAAAAGTATTTATCTTTAAACCTAGAAGTTACAGCAAGTCTGGGGTTTACCTTCTTGTCCCAACTTCTCGAATTAATGATTGATTTAGAAGTAATTTCCCCTACAGCCCTATTGCTATCTATTCCTGATTTTCGAGATAATTACGGATTTGTTCTAGTTTAGCCAGGGCTTTTCCTGACTGTAAACATTGTTGTGCTTGCTGGAAACCGGTGGGGATATCTGGGGCAATTCCACAGCGCCAAAGATAAAAACCACCGTTAAAAATTGCCGCATCGGTTAATTCATTGTTTTCTCCAGCTAATAAACCCTTTAATTTAGCGGTGAGCATTTCTAAAGATTCGAGGGGATAATCCGACGGACAAAAGCCATAATCGCGAGGATTTAAGAAAAATCGCTGAAAGGAAGGGGGATCGGTGGGATTTCCCAGACCAATAATCGCCGTCCGATTAGAGGCTAAATCACAACTACCCTCTAATCCTTTCACGGTGGTGAAGTGAGAGATATTTCTCAGGGCAAAAGTTTCGCGAAAACGATCTTCGGTGGGGGGATGAACAAAACCCGATATCTGATGAATATTACCCACAAAAGGCGACCAGATTAACTCTACCGTGGCCATGGGCGGACGTTTACCGATTTGCTCCCGATAGGTAACAAAATTCTCTACTAGGGGAAAATGGCGCGGAATATAGAAAAAAGTGAATCCCGTGGTGATTAAACAGTCTTTCACTGCTGCTAGGGATAATTGACTAAAATCTGCTCCTAATTGCTGCCAGATTTCCCTGAGGGAAATACCGTATTTAGTTGGCATTTGATCGCCCCCATGCAGGACTACGGGAATCCCCGCCGCCGCTAAGATTAAAGTAGTGATCGGAGTAACCGGGGCAGTGCGAGAGCGTCCATCGTAGGGATTGCCAAAAATAGCGATCGGATGCTGAAAAGAGGCTGATTCTAGGGTTATTTGCGGGCCAAGCTCGGCGTAGGCATCAAGCATTCCCGCTAACTCATCGCTGGTGGGGCGTTTAATGCGATGGGCAATCATAAAAGCACCGATTTGGGCCGGGGTTGCTTCTTGGGTTAACATCATCTTGGTGGCCATCGCCGCTTCGGGACGGGTTAAATTTCTGCCCGTATGGGTGCCACTACCGATCACTTTTAATAATTCTCGAAAAGTATCACTCATCTCAAGGAAGAAAATAAAGGGTAAATGGGATTGATGGGGATTGCTAAGGCTGGACGGGGTGGTTTTCTAGGCTTTTAACCACACTTTGCTTCATTTGCCGCACTAATTGACAGAAATGAGCGATCGGTGGTATCTGTAGGCGATCGCTAGTGGTGACAAGGACTACCTGACGGGTGAGACGATGACTAAATTTACCATTATTAAGATGGGGATTTTCGCTACTAGGGGAAGCAAGAGGACGAATGGCGAGGGTGGCATCGCTACGGGCCTCCATCAGGGCGGATTGGGGCAGAAGAGCGATAATATTACCCTGACGCACCACACCGCGAAAAGCATCGAGGGTGTTTAATTCCATGACAGTTTTCAGGTGGGCATCCTGACGGGAAAACCATTCTTGTACTAATCTTTGCATTCCGTAGCCGTCTTTGAAAACCACTTGCGGATAGGGGATTAATTCTGACCATGGCACTTCTTTGTATTGGGTGAGGGGATGATTAGCGGCCATGAGAATTTCGATCGCTTCTTGGTATAATACCTCGACCACCATCTCCGGGCTAGCGGTGAGAAAACGATTATTCATTACCAAGGCCACATCTACTAAACCATCCCGCAACACTTTTAAAGCGCGATCGCTGCCTAGTGCTGTAACTCTTAACTGAACTTCTGGGTATTCAGCACAAAATTTCGGCAAAATCGGCGGTAAATAGTGGGCGCACACGGAATGAATCGCCGCCACGCACAATTCTGGCTGTTTTCCTGCCTGTAGGTCGGTGATTTCCTCGTGAACATTCGCCCATTCTTGACAAATTCGTTTCGCCCGGGGCAGTAATTTCTCGCCAGCAATGGTTAATTTCGCTTGGGCGGTACGATGGAAAAGAGGTAAGCCCAAATCGGTTTCTAGGGATTGAATCTGGCGGCTGATAGTCGATTGGGTGACTCCACACTGGCGCGCGGCTTGACCAAAATTGCCCGTATCGGCTACGGCTAAAAAGGCTTGCAATTGCTCGATCCGCATTCTTTCTGGTTTTAATTACATTCCGTCATGACCTTATGACAATAACGAATTTTATTCTGACTTTTGGTAGAAATTGCTACCGTTTTCTCAGTTAAGTAGTCGTGCAAAATAAATTTCCTAGTGAAGATAGGCAAAAGGCAAAAGGCAAGAGGCAAGAGGTGGTTAGATATGTGTAATTAATTTTGCTTAGGTACTTATCAGTTATTTCATCGGTCAGCCTTGAACTACTTCTCGCTCATAATTGGGCTGTTGAACTGTCTTTTTTCTGGCAGATTCAACAATCCTGATTTCATCAGAATATTTTCTACCTTGCTAGGGATTCCTAGGAATGTAATCTGGGAGAAAGTTAAGTAGGTAGGTGTTAAAAGTTGTCAGATACCCCCCTTATCAAGGGGGGATACCCCCGCCTATCGGCACCCCCCTTATTAAGGGGGGCGGGGGGGATCGAACCTAAAATCTATCTTCAATTTAATTATAACCAGCTACTTAAGCAACAGCTTTTCCTGCTTTTAGAGAAAGCAATCAAACCACACAAACGCCCCCAAACTTGCTATCGTAGAACAGATCGATCGCCGAAGAGAAAAAAATGGCGGCGCGGGTTGGCATCATGGCAGATTCTACTGAACTTTTGAGAATAGAACAGTTGCTGATTTGCTTGATCTGGCATTGGCTCAGTCTGCTGGTGTGAAATTTGTAACAGCAGATTTACACTTATACAATTATGTTCATTTGTGAAATTTGTAACAGCAGATTTACACTTATACAATTATCTTCATTCAAGACTCAACTTTGTCGAATATTTAGGGAATTATCAATCGCCTTGATCAAAGCTGTTTTTCCCAGTCTATCAGCTAGTTAGTGCGGGGTAATCTTCCCCGGTGAATCCCTAAGTTAGGAAAAGAAATACCAACAATTATTAAATTGTACTGTAGGATACATTTGTTGGGGGGGGGAGCAATTAGAACCGGAATATGTAAACTGAATTGGAGAGTTGTCTAATGAATAGCAAATTTACCCGTAGTTTCTTGGGGTTCTTCGCCCTCGCTACCCTGGGAACGGCAGTTTTACCAACGCAAGTTCAAGCTTCTACAATAGTTCTAAACAGTGGCCAAGGTCTCACCCCAAGTGTCACAGATACCAACATTACCTACTGGACATTGGGAGTACCTGTAACCCACATTCCGCACCCTCAACTGTCACATAAGCTGTCCCCCTCCAGAGACTTGAGTAAAAATACTTAGCTGGTGAAGGTTTTCTCGGTGGCCGCTAGGGGGGTCTTGAGACCCCTAATTATGAAAAAATAGGAATTGT
>NZ_JADBSZ010000136.1:0-7607 GCF_020246425.1 Microcystis sp. M079S1 | reverse complement strand
TTTCGTCTTGATGGAGTCTTTCTGCCTCAAAATAATCACCCCCAGACTCCTATCTACTTCTGTGAGGTACAATTTCAAGAAGATGAGGCTTTTTATCAGCGCTTTTTCACCGAAATATTCTTATATCTCAGTAAAACTGACTTAACCAATGATTGGCGGGGTGTGATTGTCTATCCTAATCCTCAAGTAGAAACCGATAAAGTTCAACGCTATCGGGAACTGCTCAACTCCGAGCGAGTGAGACGGATTTATCTGAATGAATTAGAAAACATTCCTCAAACTTCGATTGGTTTAGCTACAGTCCAATTAATCACCCTATCTAAAGCAAAAGCGATTGATAGCACCCGAAAATTAATCCAAAGAGTGAGAGAAGAATTAACCCCCGACCAAAAACCCCAAGAACTCTTACAATTAATAGAGACGATTCTCGTTTATAAGTTACCGCTTCTCAATCGTCGGGAGATAGAAACTATGTTTAGTTTAGATGAATTAAAACAAACTCAGTATTTTCAAGATGTGCGCGAGGAAGCGCGTCAGGAAGGCATTGAGCAAGGCATTGAGCAAGGCATTGAGCAAGGCATTGAGCAAGGCATTGAGCAAGGCATTGAGCAAGGCATTGAGCAAGGCAGACTAAACAAAGCACTAGAGGCGGTCCCTCGTTTGTTAGCCCTAGGGTTAAGTGTTGAGCAAGTCGCATCCGCGTTAGAGTTAGAGGTTGAACAGGTTAGAGCTATACAAAAAGGGACATAATCTCCTTATGTCCTCATGTCTAGGAGGTTCTGTTATACTCAATCCTGTTTGATTTGATTGATTCAAGTTAATGTCGTGGCTAATACTGGGAAAAGTTAAGATTTATACCCCATAGATGAGCGATTAAAAGCAATAATCTCCGCCATTCTACCCCCCCCCGAATTTGTCAAGTATTCTCCGTTTTTTATTGATGAATACGGAAAAAGCCCATCAGGGAGAGAGTGGAAGGGTTAGAAAGTTGAGATTTAACGAGTCCGTTGATGCGGTCTAAGAGCAAGCGCGGATGAAGAAATAAATGGCCATCAGTAGCAGAAAAATATAAAAAGTAATCCGCACCAATCGATCCGGTAATTTCGGTAAAAAACGAGTGGTTACTTGTACACCTAGGGAACCACCGATACCTAAAATAATCCCTTGTAGATAAAGAATATGACCGGCTTGGGCATGAGCGAAACAGGCGGCGATCGAATTGAGTAAAACGACACCTAAACTGGTGACAATGGCGATTTTGATCTTTTCTGCCAAAAAAATCATTTGTAGTGGCACCATGATCGCCCCACCGCCAATTCCGAAAATACCGGCTAGAAATCCAGCGATTCCTCCGGTTAGCAGACAGGCTAGATTAGGATGCAATCTAATGGCAGAAACTGGCTCTTTTTGGCTTAAATTTTGCTTGAGATTGGTTAAATAGATATTGAGCAGTAAAAAACAACCAAAAGCCGCTTCTAGGAGGTGTTTGGGGCTATATTTGACCAGATAGACCCCGATAAATGCCGTAAAAATCCCGGGTAAACCTAAGAGGAGAACTCGCTGCCATTTGAGGGAACCTAATCGCCAATTTTGGATCGTACCCCCTAGGGAAGTAAAAACGATCGCTAAACTGCTGGTAGCCACCGATTCTCCGTAACTGTAGCCCAAATTTAACAGGATCGCCACGGAGATAGTGCCACCCCCAATACCGAATAAACCCGCTAATAAGCCCGAAAAAACGCCTGTTATCAGTAAAATTAAGTAATATTCTGCCATTATCTTCGTTTCATGGCCTTTAAGGGTCTGAATTTGCTATTATACATAGGACTTACTGAAAAAGTAAGGGCGAAGCATTCGGATAGAAAATCTACGGTTTCAGCGATAGTTTATGCCCGAATGCTTCGCCCCTACAGGACTTGCACCTGTTTCGCAAAACCAGCCACTAAAACCCTTACCTCGTCTATATTTCACATTTATTCAGCAACTCCTAATTACATAACCTTTATCCCGGCACTGCTGAGAAACTTACCTATGACTAAAAGAGCTTTACTACTAATCAATCGTCACTCGCGCAAGGGTAAAGAAAACTTTGCTCAAACTGTCGAGCTGCTCAATCATTGGGATTTTGAAATTATCAGCGTCCCTTTGAAAAAGGTAGAAGATATACCTTTTTTGATGGAAAAATATCGCTCTAATATTGATTTAGTTATCGTCGGTGGTGGCGATGGGACTCTTAATGCTATGGTGGATGTGTTGGTAGAAACTCAACTGCCCCTAGGCATTATACCTTTGGGAACGGCTAATGATTTGGCCCGGACTTTAGGGATACCGAATTCTATTGCCGAAGCCTGTCGAATTATTGCGGAAGGTAACTTAAAATATATCGATTTAGGTTGGGTAAATAATAAATACTTTTTCAACGTGGCTAGTTTAGGATTAAGTGTGAAAATTACCCAAAAACTGAACAAGGGTTTAAAGCGACGTTTGGGGATTTTGGCCTACGCTTGGACAGCCCTACAGTTATTAAGTAAAACTCGTCCTTTTACCGCTATGATCGGTATTGATGGCCAAAATATCAAAGTTAAAACCCTACAAATAGCGATCGGAAATGGTCGTTATTATGGGGGAGGAATGCCGATCGCTCACGATGCCCAAATCGACGATCAAAGATTAGATTTATATAGCCTAGAAATTGAACACTGGTGGCAAATTTTCCCGCTTTTATGGACATTACCGCGAGGACAACAGGGTTTATTATCTTGGGTGAGAACTCTTAAAGGGAAAGAAATTCAAATTCAGACTCGTAAACCCCATAGTATCAACACCGATGGCGAAATTACTAGCACTACTCCCGCCATGTTTCGAGTTATTCCAGCGGCCTTAGGAGTCTATATTCCCCGTCAGGAAACACAATTTTAAAATTAACGAAAAGGAGGAGAATACAATAAACCCCCCTTTGTCCAAAGATTATTTAAACCTCGATCGAGTTGCAGGGGTTTACCAATTTCACGATCATAAATTTCCCCGTAATTACCCACCTGTTTTAAGACTCTTTGGGCAAAATCATTGGGTAAACCCATATCTTCACCTAACTTCTCATCGATACCCAAAAAGCGCCGAATACTGGGGTCTTTGCTATCGGCAAAAGTGGCAATATTTTGGGAGTTAATCCCGAATTCTTCCCCTTGAATTAAACTAAAAACGATCGAGCGGACGGCATTCGACCAAGCGGGATCACCATCGGCCACGGCCGGGGCCAAGGGTTCCTTAGATATTACCACTTCTAATAATTGATGATCCTGCGGTCGGGGAAAAACCGAGCGCCGGGCCACCAATTGGGAGCGATCGGAAGTGACAGCCTGACAACGCCCCGCCTGATAAGCTGTATATAAAGCCTCCACATCATCGGAAACGATCGGTTTATAACCTTGCACTGCCGCTTTTGCCATGGCATCGGCCAGATTTTGTTCTGTGGTGGTTCCCGATAGCACACAAATTGACTTTCCGCTCAAATCTTCTAATTTCTTAACATTACTGGCTTTCGTGGCCATAATTCCCTGACCATCATAGAAAACCGGGGTGATAAACTCCATCCCCAGGGCGGTATCCCGGTTAATCGTCCAGGTGGTGTTGCGACTGAGGATATCCACTTCTCCCGTCTGTACGGCAGTAAATCTCTCTTGGGGGCTAAGTTTACGATATTCGACTTTGGAGGGATCATCAAAGAGTGCCGCCGCAATAGCTCGGCAAATTTGCACATCTAAGCCCGAATATTCGCCTTTTTCATTAACAAAGCTAAACCCCGGCACTTCTCCGTTAATGCCACAAATTAACTTACCGCGATTTTTCACCGTTTGCAAGCGGTCAGCACTGGGACTATTTGCAGTGTTAGAACTAGAATTCGGTTGATTTTCCGTCCCACAGGCAGTAATTAGCAGTAACAGCAGGGACAATGCACAAAAACGCCACTTTAGCATAGATATTTCTTTAGTCACTTAATTTTAGCTGAAAGACCAGAGCAAGCTTAACAGTATAGCCACGATCGCACCGATAACCGTATTGATCACATTGACCAATTCATTAGTTAACCACAGAAAGCGAGTTTGTAGAGTAGCACCGATGAGACTTTCGATATTGGTGGCGATAAATGCCGCAATTACGCACCATAACACACCGATAAGATCGATCGCACCGATACCCCATGCTAACAGGGAAATCGCCGTGGCTGCCAGCAAACCGGCGAGCGTTCCCTCTAAACTAACAGCCCCTTCTGTTCCCCGGGGGACGGATTTAAAATTAGTGATTAGATAAGTAGTTTTACCGTAAGCTTTGCCCACCTCACTGGCAGTAGTATCGGCTAATTTGGTGCTAAAACTAGCCACATAAGCGAGTATTAAGAGGTAATCCCAGGGAGAAGCGGCAAAAAGACTTAGGATAGCGCAAATTGCCCCCGCTAAAGCGGAACCCCAGACATTTTCCGGACCGCGTACCCCCGCTCTTTTTTCGGCGATTCCCTCCGCTTCCTTGTGCGCTAAACCGATGCGGGTGACAGTAGAACCGACGAGGAAATAGAATAAAACAATTAGATAACCGCGCCATCCCAAGCTTCCCCAGACAATTACCCCTAAAACCCAAGCATGGAGATAACCCATCCGAGTTAAGAGCTTTTTTGGGGCAATCCAGGCGATTCCGAGGAGGACGGTATTGAGAAGAACAGCGACGAGCCAAGGATTAGTTAACATAGTATCTGGGCAAGTTTACATACCCCATTGTATCGATCGAGTTCATGAAAACTAATCAACCTTATCAACCTCTTTTACTGCGAATTCTGCACGGATTCACGGGAATTGCCCTCATTGCCGCCATGGTTACGGCCTATTGGACCTATGATACTTTTGACGGTCGTTGGTTAAAACTGCCCTTACCAGAATATCGAGAAATTGAAAGTATTCACGGCACTTTTGGCCTCTATACCCTGATTATCTTTCCCGTTTTTGCTATCTATGCTTTTCGTCGGGGCAACAAAAGATTAATTCAAAGTGATTCTCTTAACAAATTAACCCAATTTGGTAAGCCGATTTGGTGGTATAGTCTCCATCGTTTAGTCAATACTTTGACTCTTTTTGCCCTAACTTTTGCCTTGTATAGTGGTCGGATGATGGATTCCGAATGGCTACCGGAAGGGGAATTAAATCACTTTTGGTATTATGCCCATTTGCTCAGTTGGTTAATTATGGCAGTAGTTCTGATCCTGCACCTGCTCATGACTGCTAAAGTGGGAGGGATTCCCCTGTTATTATCTATCCTTAAATGGCGTTTTCGTGAACAAGATAGCCCGAAATTATGGTTATCTCAATTACGTCAATGGGGGTTAAATTTGCGTCTAGCCAATACCTTTCAGTGGCTACAATCTCTTAACTTATATAAGGTCTTAGAAATTGTTGTTTTACTGGCTATTATAGCGGCTTGGATTGTTCCCAAGTTTGACTAAGCTGTACTGTATTTAAACTGCGTATTGGGAATTTTAGTACAAATGCTCAAATTCCCTGATCCCACCTCTCCTATACCTTTTGAACAGGATTTAGTATGATTTATTGACCCCGACGAGCGAGAATAATCATCGTCTTCGCTAAGGGAGCAATACGACCAATACGATAGACTTTTTCTACCGATAAATTAGCTTCTGTTAATATAGCGGTTTTCACAGAAGTGAGTCCCGACTGAAACGCTGAAACGCCTATCTATCAAGGTATTTACTATACCTTATTAGACGAAAACCGCTATATTTGACCAGAAAATATAGCAGTTTTCATCAGAATGAGGCATGGGCAAGGAGCTTAAACCCCTTGTTGGCAAAACCTGTCGATACCTCAGTAACGTGAAAAGCGCTATAAAAAGGTAGAACAATCTGGATCATTTGTTCTCAAACAAAGCAAATTATCTTTAAATTTCAAGAACTCGCCCGTAATTCCTCTAAACGTGCTAAAACTTCGGCACTGTGAATGGCAGGATTTACCCCCTAAATAGGGTCTGCTGAAAAAGTTATTGAAAAGTACAGGTCTCTTAATCAATGATTTCACTTAGCTACAACTATAATCTTCCGTTGTTGATTAATCCATAAATTATAACTTATCATAATCATTGACCGAGAAAAAGTGCTGTTTTCCCATTTCATACTAAATCCTGTTTAATAAGGTATAGGGAAGCAGCGGAGCAGGGAGAAACAATTCATAACTTGGGAGTTAATCACACTATTAAAAACGGATTTGGTATCAGACATAAAAAAGCCCAAAAAACCTGCCTCAACAGGTTAGAAAGATTCATGACTAAAAAAGTAATAGCAATCGCTGAAAAGGAAGTATGAGGAAGTTTAGCCATCACTTTACCTAAACTATAGTCATTTCAATTAAGATTGAGAATATCAATCCCAGAGTTCATAAGGCTTTTGTCGGTTTAGACTGTATCAGACTTATCTGAAATGACTATAAATCTTCTTTTCCCTTTACCCCGATAGTCCGATAGGGAAATATTCCCTTCTCCCGTGTTAGTCGGTAGGGTAAAATCGGGTGCAGGTTAATTTAAAGGGGGTTGGAGGCCACCTAAAGCGTTAGCATCGGGAATAAGGGCAAAAAATGCCAGAATTACTGTACTTAAAAAACTCAACAGTTGACGACGAGACATAATCAGTTAAGCTAAGACGTATTTAAACTGCTTATTCTTGGATTAGCCGAATCTCCTCCAATCCCTTTACTGTTGCCTCTTGCCTCTTGCCTCGTCTCAACAAGCAATTTAAATTATGAACAGCTTACCTCCCTATTGTAACAAAAATTTCACTACTTCACAACGGGGTCAAACGCCACCTTTTCTGTGGTTGAGGCTCCACTGACTTTTATACGCCACTAAGCACGACCCTTTACAGATATAGCCAAGGCATAGTTTGACGAGTCAAGACACGAATTGCGTATTTCAACTGTTCGGAACGACTATTATAGTCTTTTCCCCCAAAATGTCCCGCAATACCAGAAAATTTCGGTTCAACGGGAAACCTTTTACAAACATTAGCCGATTGTGATGCTAAATTAATAGCTTGATAATATTGATGTTCACTATAAAAACAACCCTGCTGATGATTTTTGTGCATCGGCTGCAGGTAGCTTTCATAAAAGCATTTGCTAAAGACAAGAAAACGAGTATCTGCATAGGAAGGATTATTTTGTTTGTTCTGTAATTGTTGCCAAATCGGCCATTTAAAATCACATAAACACTCAAAGGGACTTTTAACCCTCTCTAAAATATCCGTCATATTGAGAAGATAAATTCTACCAGTTATCTTGGCAATATAAGAAGACTCTTTGACCAGTGCTGATTTTAAAATTCCCTGCTCTATTAATAGGGTTTCGCCGTAACCTTTGCCAAAATTACGAGGAAAATCATTGGCATCTAGTGAAATAAATTCAATTTGTTTGTGGCTCTTCGGGAATTGTTATGCAAATAATTAACTTAAAATAAAATTCGATGAGAGCGCCTACGCTCAAAAGTATCTGAAATCCATATAGAGAAGGACTTAAGGCACAAACAAGTTAATACCAAAAGATAGACAATTGAGT
>NZ_JADBSZ010000135.1:0-4099 GCF_020246425.1 Microcystis sp. M079S1 | reverse complement strand
GAACCCTTATATAGAAAGGCATTTAGCGATTTTTGTCAATTGTTTTTGCTCTAGAGCGAACTAATCAATTAAATCTATTGCCAGATAAGGATTCAGTCGATTTATGCCCCCATATCGAACCATACCAAGTCCCGAAGAGCCTCTCATGTTTGAGGTTGACTAAACACAATCATCCACGATACACATTCAAAACGCAAATATATTTTGAAACTTAATTAACTTATTTTTGTCTCGAATTTGATCGGCAAGAATACTGCGATCAGTTGTACTTTAAGGTTATTCTCTCAACAATGTAGAATAACCTTGATTATATTTTTTGAACTTAAATGATTGTTTTAAGTTCAATTAGTCTTTAAAAATATCTTGTTTTTTCTTGCGAGGTTCCATAGTATTAAATTCAGAGAAGTAGCTCGACAAGCCTGACAACTCTTGCCAAGACTTTTCTATTTATAGAGTCAATTACGATCGCAATCGTGTTCCCTAACCAATTCGCTCGTAATTATCCATTGAACAAGCGGATAAAACTGATGAAATCTCTTCCGCACCAGACACCTACCCTTTGCCCTAGCGCGCGAGAAAATTCCCCGGATAGCGTAATTTTCGGGATCGCAGCGGGAACCGTTGAGGAACCCCGCGTCGCCTATCTCCCGGAAATCCAACCCGTCACCGCAGAAATTCTCGCACTCGCTCAACCCGTCACCCCCACCGAAGTCTTCCGCTTCGCCGCGTCCTGCGCGGAAAAAGAATGCGTTCATTTCGATGGGAAAGATTGTCGCCTCGCGCACCGGGTGGCACAGGGACTCGCAGAAGTAACCGATACCCTTCCCCCCTGTCGAATCCGGCAAAACTGTCGCTGGTGGTTACAGGAAGGAAAAGCCGCCTGTCTGCGCTGTCCGCAGGTTGTCACTGACAACTATAATCCTTCCGAAACTTTCGTGAAGGTTGCCGAACCCGAATCTTAACCCTATTAAATAGGAGTCTAATTACCATGGCTAAAATTCATATTTCCGATCTACAGGTGAACTCTTTTCAAGAATCTCTTGAAACTGCGATCAATCGCGCGATCGAGACTCGCAACATTCAAGGCGGTATAGGTATAATATCGCCGTCAAAACCAACAACACTGGGAATAAGAATTTGGCCGCCCATCACCCTCGGAATTATCTACCAACCGATCCTCCCATCACTCCCGAATATTAAGCAAGGACCCATTTTATAGCGGTTTTCAGTCTAATAAGGTATAGTAAATCCCTTGATAGATAGGTGTTTCAGCGTTTCAATCGGGACTCACTTCTGTGAAAACCGCTATAACCGCCTATCGTTAGATTAGCTGAATCTCCCCCAACCCCCCCTTGCCCCACCGAAGTCGGGAGAGTAGGGGGGGGGTGTTGCCTCTTGCAAGAGTGCCTCATCTCCACAAGCAATTTAAATGCTGAACAGCTTATCTACCAACCGTATCCTCCCGTCACTCTCAAATTCTAACAGGAGTTAACTTATGGCTCTCGAACAAGTTCACGCTTTTTATCAAAAAGTCGCCTCCGATGAATCCTTCCGTTCCCGAATCCAATCGGTGAATAGCAAAGAAGAATGTAGCGAGATCGTCAAAGCTGCGGGGTTCGATTTCACACCACAGGAATTCGAGGAATACACCGCACGAATTCTAGAGTCCGATCGCCCCGATGAAGAAATTAAAGATTTAAGCGAGGAAGATTTAGCGGCGGTTGCAGGTGGATTTATCGGCGGTTTTCCAGTTCATGCGATGTACGGTCTGCCACCCAACCGCAAGCTTAAATGGCCTATTCCAATCGTTCGACCGATGTACGGATTACCGGCAGATCAGAGCCTTTCGTAGATTTCTAATTCCAACCGACGCATAAATTTTATCGAGTATTAAACCTAGTAAGGAGCTAATCATGTCTTTTGATCGCACCCCGAATTTTACCGAAAAACTAGCAACCGATCCCAATTTTCGTTTAAAGGTTTTGGACGAAATCGCCAACGATGACGAACTCAAAGACTTAACGGAAGAAGACTTAAAAGCGATCGTCGGTGGAGGCCTGAACATACACCAAATATACGGCTCTCCTGTGTTATTCGCTTGGAGAGCAGGATGGAGTATTGGCCAATGGCTTAACGAAAATACCCCTATTCAAGAATGGATTCGTGATGCGATTGATGCGATTGACTAATAAAACATCAAATAAAAGGAGGTTTTTAGGGATTTAAACCTCCTTTTATCTCCGGAAAAATATCCATTCCATTTCTGCCAACTCAACCCAAATTTCCGATAACCGCTGGAATTATCGGCTCTTCTCGACTTTGTGTGATAATTTTTGCTTATGGAATCGTGAAATGCTTATCGGGCAAGACTTTTAGGGCTATTTTGCGGAAGAAAGTATCAGTATAGACCTCGTTTCCACACAGAAACCAGAAGAGCCAATTATCTACAGTCCTAATGAGTATTAAACCTGTAAGGAGCTAATCATGTCTTTTGATCGCACCCCGAATTTTACCGAAAAACTAGCAACCGATCCCGATTTTCGTTTAAAGGTCTTAGACGAAATCGCCAACGATGACGAACTAAAATTCCTGACTGAAGAGGATATTAAAGCTATCTTTGGTGGTAATCGTAGTAAGCATCAAGATAAACAACCGTACGGAAGTGTTCGTCCACTTTAGCCTAGTAGTTATCTATAGACACGCCCATGACCGAATACCGTCGCATCAGCTACGCCGTGTGGGAAATTACCCTGAAATGTAACCTCGCCTGTCAACATTGCGGTTCCCGCGCCGGCCATACCCGTAGCCACGAACTTACCACTGAAGAAGCCCTCGATCTCGTCCGTCAACTGGCCGAAGTGGGCATCAAAGAAGTCACCCTGATCGGGGGAGAGGCCTTCCTCCGTCCCGACTGGCTCGATATCGCCCGGGCGATCACCGACGCGGGCATGATCTGCGGTGTCACCACCGGCGGCTACGGCATCACCCTCGACACCGCCCAAAAGATGAAAGACGCGGGGATCAAAGTCGTCTCCGTCTCCGTGGACGGATTAGAGGCTACCCACGATCGCCTGCGGGGGAAAGCCGGTTCTTGGCAATGGGCTTTCCGCACCATGGGCCACCTCAAACAAGCCGGTATCCCCTTCGGTTGCAATACCCAGATCAATCGTCTTTCTGCCCCTGAATTTCCCCGAATCTACGAAAAAATCCGCGATGCGGGCGTATTTGCCTGGCAGATCCAGTTAACCGTCCCGATGGGTAACGCCGCCGATAACTCGGAAATTCTCCTGCAACCCTACGAACTCCTAGAACTATACCCGATGGTCGCCCGTGTCACCGAGCGAGCGCGACGCGAGGGGGTAGACGTACAACCGGGCAACAATATCGGCTATTACGGCCCCTACGAACGTTTATTGCGGGGAGGGGATGCGTGGACATTCTGGCAGGGGTGTAGTGCTGGACTGGCGGCACTGGGTATCGAGGCCGACGGAGCGATCAAAGGCTGTCCCTCCCTTCCCACCGCAGCCTATACCGGGGGCAATATCCGCGATCGCTCCCTGCGCCAGATTATCGAAGAGGCCGAAGAACTGCGCTTCAACCTCGGTGCGGGAACCCCGAAGGGAACCGATCATCTCTGGGGATTCTGTAAAACCTGCGAGTTCGCCGAACTCTGCCGCGGTGGTTGTAGTTGGACGGCTCATGTTTTCTTCGATCGCCGAGGCAATAACCCCTACTGTCACCACCGGGCCTTAAAACAAGCGGAGAAGGGAATCCGAGAGAGATTCTACCTCGATCGCCCTGCAGCGGGAATTCCCTTCGATAACGGCCAATTCGCGCTGGTAGAAGAACCCTTCCATTCTCCCCTAGCCAATGATCCCCTCGCCTTCAGTGCCGACGCGATCCAATGGCCGGAAAGCTGGCAAAACAAAACCCCCGTACTCACCCCCACAATCTAACCGTCACTAACCCCGCCCTAAAAGGGACGGGGCTTGCCTAGACCAATTTAGGCGACGCAAGTAGAGACTACCGCATCGAGACACAATCTGGCACAGACTTCCGAATACTTCCCTAGTTCGGATTACCTCTAAGCTTTATTGGT
>NZ_JADBSZ010000134.1:0-26016 GCF_020246425.1 Microcystis sp. M079S1 | reverse complement strand
TAAGGGACTTGCGTGGGAATAATATCCCAATCGATCGGAGGGCGCAAGCTTTGCGCCCCTACAGTAACGGATTTTGTCCACAATGTAGGGGCGAACTGCGTTCGCCCAAAAGGTACATTATCAAAGCGCAAGTCCCTAATCAGTGAAAAGAAAGCAGAAAACCGCCGTGTAATACTGCTCACTTAATACTCCCTACTCCTACTGATCACCGATCACTGATAAGCTATGCTAGTTTAGAGAGAGTAGTTAGGTTCGGTAGCAGCATTGGTTTCAAACAGAAGCGGTTTTTCCCTGATGGCCTTGACTGGGTTGTGTCCGATCTCCTTCTCGAAATGGCTGTGATATTGGGAGACAATCCATGACGATTTACGTTGGTAATCTGGTTTATGACGTCACGACAGATGACTTGCAAGAGGTATTCGCTGAATACGGCACAGTTAGTCGCGTTTACTTGCCCGTAGATCGGGAAACGGGTAAAATGCGCGGTTTTGGTTTTGTGGAAATGTCCTCCGAGGAGGAAGAAGCAAAAGCGATCGAAACTCTTGACGGGGCCGAATGGATGGGACGACAGATGAAAGTCAACAAAGCTCGTCCCAAAGAAGATAATTTTGGCGGTGGTGGCGGCGGTGAGCGCAAAAACTCTGGGCGCCGCGAACGTTAAAGAGATTCTTTTAAAATTCCCGAAGCGGTTATTTCTGATAACCGCTTTCTTCTGGACTTAAACCGACGTTTTCCGTGACTCAAGGATGGGGTGGATAATTGTCCAGGCCAGGACGATAATTAAAGCCAAGATACCAAAACGAGCCATAGAGCTAACTAACTGGTGCAAGGGGAACAAACGGCCTAAAAAGAAGGATAATGTCACCATAATCGTCGCCCACACCGTTGCTCCACCGAGATTACAGAGGAAAAAGCGACCGTAGGGCATTCGGGCAATTCCCGCCATGGGACCTGCAAAGATTCTTAACAGGGCCACGAAGCGACCGAAAAAGACCGCCCGGGGTGCATTTTTACTAAATTGTTCCTTGGCTAATTCTAGTTTTTGAGGTGGAATCCGAAAGAATTTGCCAACTTTTAACAAAAACGGCCAACCCCCAGCGCGACCGAGCCAATAGCCAAAATTATCGCCTAAAACTGCTCCTGTAATTGCGCTGACTAAAACTAACCAATAGTTCAAATCACCGCTACCGGCAAGGAAGCCGCCCACAATGGTGATGGTTTCCCCGGGGATGGGAATCCCGGTATTTTCGAGGGTGATGCCGACAAATACTGCCCAGTATCCGTATTGGTGGGCGATTTCTTCAATATTTTCTAGGGATAATAGCTCTAGGGACATGGAGCGCTTTCTTAACAAAGGTTTACGAATATTCTAAGATATTTTTACAGGATTTAACCGTGGCTGAACATGACTTTTCCCAGTATTGATTTATTAGCAATTCGTCAGGGTGAGATAAAAGATTTAGCGGGCATGAATTTGGCAGGGGCTGATTTAGCTGGTGCCGACCTAGCAGGGGCGAATTTACGGGCAAATTTACGCGGTGCTGACCTGACCGGAGCAAATTTAAGGGGAGCAGATTTTCGTAATGCCGATTTACGCGGGGCAATTCTCCTCGATGCGATCGTGACGGGGGCAAGTTTGGCCGGCGCTTTTTTAGCCGGGGCGGTTTTTAATCATCTAGATTTGTCCGGGGCGGATTTTCGCGGTGTCGATGGCCGGGGAGTGAGTTTTGTCGGGGCGATTTTAACCCAAGCGGATTTTACTAGCGCTAATCTTTCTGGGGCAGATCTGTCGGCAACTGATTTAGAGGAAGCAATTTTTTTCGGGGCGGTTTTACGGGGAACAAATTTTACTAATGCCAATCTTCTTTGTGCTAGTTTAGCGGCGGCAGTAACCACGGGGGCAATTTTCGATCGAGCTTGTTTAGAAGGGACAGGATTAACCTAAATGGCTATCTTGGATATTGGGGCAAAAATGTTCACGATTCACTGATAAATCTGTGGCTAAAATAACCAGTAAATGTTCGGGTAAAACTCAAGCAATTACCCTGGAAATTTCAACAAATCTATTCCTCGAATTTCTGTTGACAACTGCCAGGGAATTGCTAGAGACAAGACAGTTTATTTGTGGCGAATCATTTCATACAGGGCAACGTATTCTTCCCCGGGTAGATTCCAAGAGTAATCGCATTCCATGCCTTGAATCGCTAATTTTTGGAATTCTTCCGGTTGAGTGTACCACAATTCTAATGCCCGGGACATGGCTGATTCGAGGGCATTATTATCGGGATCAAAAAAGACAAAACCATTGCGTTCTTCGGGTTTGTGATAGGTATCATAATCGCGATCAAAAACCGTATTAACTAAACCACCAACTCCCCGGACGATGGGAACGGTTCCGTATTTTAAGCTGATTACTTGTGTCAGTCCGCAGGGTTCAAAATTACTGGGAACCACAATCATATCGGCCCCCGCATAAATGAGGTGAGATAATTCCTCATTAAAGCCCAATTCAATATGGACATCAGGGTTATTATTTAGGTGATTTTTCTCATGCCAGAACCAGTTATTAATTAACGATTCGGTGGCGGAACCTAAGAGGACAAATTGCGCCCCGCAAGCTAAGGCATAATACATGGCATGGTGAACTAAATGTACACCTTTTTGGTCATCTAAACGACCGACATAACAAATTAAGGGCTTTTCTGGTTCATCTCTTAACCAGAGTCTTTCTCGCAGTGCCTTCTTATTGCGGGCCTTCTCGGAGAAGCTATCAATACCGTAGGGTGCAGGAATAAATTTATCCACTTCCGGGTTCCAGATATTGTAATCTAACCCGTTGAGAATGCCGGTAAATTTGTTTTGATGCAGGTGAATTGTATGACCTAAACCGTAACTAACATCGGTGTGGTGTGCTTCCCAAGCATGGTGAGGTGAGACGGTGTTGAAATAGTTGGAAAAGACGATACCACCTTTCATAAAATTAATCACAAAAGGATTGAAGTTATCGCGCATTCGGGCATAGCTAAAGTAGTAAGTATCGTTATTTAATCCTGTTGCCCTGAGAATTTCCGCACCAGCAAATCCTTGATGTTTAAAGTTATGGATGGTGTAGAGAACGCGCTGATTGCCCATACCATGATATTTATAAATTTCAAAAAGTAAGGGCGGAATTAAACCAGTTTGCCAGTCGTGACAATGAATTATATCGGGACGTTTATTACTTCTGAGCAAAAATTCTAAAGCGGCTTTGCAGAAGAAGGCAAAACGCATATTATCGTCTTTGCAACCGTAGTAAGTACCGCGATTAAAGAAATTATCGCCCGAATTGGGTTGAATAAAGAAACACAAGCGCCCGTGTACCCAACCACAAAAAACATTACAGTGAATTGCCCCACCGTACCAAGGTACCCACAGGTCCCGATAAGCCTCGTGTAAGCCCCAAATTTGGTCGTAGCGCATACAATCATACATGGGTAGGATTAGCTCCACGCAATGACCGCGAATTTCTAATTCTCGACTCAATCCATATACCACATCCCCCAATCCCCCAGCTTTAATCACTGGGGCGCACTCAGAGGCAACCTGAACTATATACATATATCAATAACTCCGTCGATTAATCTACAGGTCAGCTAGAAGCAATTTTTACAAAAGTATACAGTCTTCTGTGATTAATTGACTCGATCGATCGAATTAGTTGGGTGTTGGAGTGTTGGGGTGTTGGGGTAGTGGGGAGAACAAAGCTGCCTCCTGCCTTTTGCCTTTTGCCTTTTGCCTTTTGCCTTTTGCCTCCTAAAGATTAACAGCGTTTTAACTGTCCTAGGAGCAAAATCACCTCATCGATGCCGTTTCTGAGGGTGGTGGCGGGTTGATCGCTGTTATTTACGGTTATGCTAAAGATTAGGGGTTGCTTGTCCGCGGTTTCTAGATAACCGGCGAGAGCGTTAACTCCGGTTAAAGTCCCAGTTTTTGCCTGTAATCGTCCTTCTAGGGGAGTCTGGCGAAATCTATTGGTTAAAGTGCCGTCAATGCCGCCAATGGCTAAAGAACGACGATAATCAGGGTTTTCTGCCATTATTTGTAAAATTTGACCTAAAGTATTGGGTTTAATCAGGTTTTGTCGTGATAGCCCCGAACCGTCGCCGATTTTATAACTATCGCTGTCAATTCCCAGTTTTGTTAAAGTTTCTTGCAATCCCGAGACACCGCCGATCATTTGTAGTAGGGTTTCGGCTAGTAAATTATCGCTATTTTTATTGACTTTTTCCACCAAATATGCTAAATTTTCTGATTCTAAATTGGTGATCTCATAACCGCGAATTTGTGAGCTAATTTCTGCATTTTTAACGGTAATTCCCGCTTTTTCAAGGATATTACGCCAGCGAGCCAGGAAATATTCCGAGGGTTGGGGAATAGCTAAATTAAAATCATCTTGACTATCTATCGCCAGAGAACCAGTGATAATCAGGCGATTATTGGCTAAATTGCCCTTAATTGCCAGAGTATTCGGGCTTCCTTGTGCTGCGGTGCTGGTTTGATTCTCAATTAGCCATTGTTTAGCGGCAATGGGATCAGACCATTGTAAATCTAAGCTTTGCCCCAATTGTCGCGGTAAAAGCTTTAAAGTGACGGAATTTTCGTTTAAAACCAAGCTAGACGCGGGTACAGCATAGTCAAAAAAGACATCTTCCCATTCCCAGGTTTTTTGACTATCGGAGACGATAAAAGGACTAGCAACGACAATTAAGCGAGAAATTGAGTTAATTCCCCCTGCTTTTAACTTTTCTGCTAATTTTTCTAACTTTTCTGTGGTTATGGTTGCATCTCCCCTCCCGACTAAGGTTAAAGTTTCTAAATCGGGGGGGTTGCCTTGGGCTAAAATGGGGGTTTTCAGACGATAATTGCGGTTAAATTTGCTGAAAGCGGCAGCAGTGGTTAATAATTTCGCAGTAGAAGCGGGAGTAAAAAAGTTATTTTCGTGGATACTATAGAGATTTTGGTCAGAATTGAGGGATTTTACGAAAATTCCCCAATAAGCGCCTTGATAATCGGGTCGGTCTAAAATGCGATCGATCCTGGTGGCTAAGTCTGCGGGACAGATAAACTGGGAAGGGGGGGAATTGTCTTGACTGATGGGGGTTGCGAGGGTGACGGGATGGTTTACCCAGAGAAATAGGGAACAAGTCCCCAAGAGAAAAGATAATTTCGAGCGGCGTGTTAGCATAGAATTAAATCTTGGCAGTAGGTAGGCGTTAAAAATTATCAGATGCCCCCCTTATTAAGGGGGATCCCCCCGCCTATCGGCACCCCCCTTATCAAGGGGGGCAGGGGGGATCGGCACCCCCCTTATCAAGGGGGGCAGGGGGATCGAACCTAAAATCCATTTTTAATTTAATTATAACCAGCTACTTAGTAAATAAATTGACTCTAATTTAGCAGCATTAGTGACTATATTGTGCTAGTTACTCGATAGATTCGGTTAGGGATTGATCCGAGATATTCGCTCCCCTTTTTGCCCAGAAAGTTTTTTGATGCCGTCAAATTTCTATTTATTCGCGAGGATATTTTTATGAGTTATGATTTTGATTTATTGGTGATTGGTGGTGGTTCTGGTGGTATTGCCACCGCTAGACGGGCAGCCGAATACGGGGCAAAAGTGGGATTAGCAGAATACGATCGTTTGGGAGGAACCTGTGTTAATCGCGGTTGTATTCCCAAAAAATTAATGGTTTATTCTAGTCGTTTTCCGCAACTATTTAAGGATGCGGAAGGTTACGGTTGGAGTCCAGTAGAGAGTCAGTTAAATTGGCAAAAATTAATTAGTGCGGTTAATCAGGAAACTATACGTTTGAATGGCATTTATCAAAAGATGCTCGATAATTCTCAAGTGACGATTTTTCCTAATTATGCCAAGTTTATTGATACCCATACCCTAGAGGTGGGAGACGAGAAAATTACTGCCGATAAAATTTTAATTGCCGTGGGGGGACATCCGGTTAAACCTGATATACCGGGGATCGAACATACGGTAGTTTCTGATGCCATGTTTCAACTGCCAGAACAACCGAAAAGAATTATAGTTTTAGGGGCAGGATATATTGGGGTAGAATTTGCTGGTATTATGCACGGATTAGGGACAGAAGTGGTGCAGTTAATCCGTAAAGACAAGATTTTAAGAGGTTTTGATGAGGATATACGCGATGAGATTCAAGCGGAAATGATCCGTCAGGGAATTAAAATTATGCCCCAAACTTTCCCCACTTCGATCAAGAAAACTGCCGAGGGTTTAAAAGTACATATTCAGGGTAAAGAAATCTCAGAAATCTTATTTGTTGATGCCCTAGGATTAGCCGCTACTGGAAGAATCCCTAAGCTGGAAAAATTGGGCTTAGAGAATGTCAATGTCGAGGTAAAAAATGGGGCAATTGTCGTCAACGAGTATAGCCAAACCAGCGAAGATAATATCTATGCCGTGGGCGATTGTACCGATAAAATTAATTTAACTCCCGTGGCGATTAATCAGGGGCGAGCTTTTGCCGATACAGTCTTTGGTAATAAACCCCGGTTAATGAGTTATGAAAACGTTCCTTCGGCAGTATTTTCTACTCCTGAAGCGGCGACGGTGGGATTAACAGAATTGCAAGCAAAAAACCAATATGGTGACACGGGAATTAAAGTTTATCGGTCTAAATTCCGCCCCGGTTACAATGTTTTACCGGCCCGAGAGGACAAAACTTTGATGAAATTAGTTGTCCATCAGGAAAGTGGTAAAATTCTCGGAGCGCACATGGTGGGAGATCACGCCGCCGAAATTATTCAAGGAGTAGCTATTGCCGTAAACATGGGGGCGACAAAAGCTGATTTTGATGCCACTGTCGGCATTCATCCCAGTGCTGCCGAGGAATTCGTCACCATGCGTTAATTAACAATTTTAGGTGTGTTAAAACAACCTAACACACCAGAGAAAATTAACCCTTTTGGCTATTGACAACTGAGCCATTTTATGATTTTTTTTCAGTTAATTTTTGAGCGAGATTTAAGATATCGGAGGGGATCATAATGATGGTACTGGTGTTATTTTCCGCTCCAATTTCCGTTAACATTTGTAGTCGGCGTAATTCCAAAGCGGCGGGATTTTCCATGATTAATTGGGAAGCTTCCGCTAATTTTAGGGAGGCTTCCTGTTCTGCGGCAGCTTTAATCAAACGGGCGCGTTTTTCTCGCAATGCTTCCGCTTCCTTGGCCATAGCTCGCTGCATAGCGGTGGGAATTTCCACATCTTTCATCTCCACCCGTTCGATATCAATGCCCCAAGGTTCGCTAATTTCATCGACAATTTGTTGAACTGCGTGATTAATTTCGTCTCGTTTTTGCAAGACATCATCGAGACGATTTTGACCAACTACATTTCTTAAAGTGGTCATGGCCGCTTGATAAACGGCCGCGGGATAGGATTCGACTTTATTAATCGCTTTGCTAGGGTCGATAATGCGATAGTAGAGAACCGCATTAACCTTAATTGTGACATTATCGGCGGTGACAGTTTCTTGCGGGGCGATATCGACGGTTTTGGTGCGAATATCCAGCTGCATTTTTTGGTCAACTAGGGGAATGATCCAGTACAGTCCGGGGCCTTTGGTGTCTTGATAACGACCTAGGCGAAAGATAACACCACGCTGGTATTCTCGATCAATTTTAAGGCCATTTAATCCCAGAATGCCCGCTACCAACAGCAAGGGTGCTAAAAATTCCATATTAATTACCAGTTATCGGGTTCAAGTTAATCGGTGTGCGGTGACATCTCAATTGCCATCTCCTCGCTCCTGACCACTAATACATTCATTCTAGAGAGTAACCGGGCTGTCGGGGAAACTCATAACGAAATATTACAATTTTTAGGAATTGCCCAACCAGCAGGGATGACTCGACTTCCAGACCCCGACCTGAGATAAACTACAGAATGTTATCAGAATTTACCTTGATATTATGAGCGTAGTTAGCCAAGTCATCCTCAAAGCCGACGACGAACTTCGTTATCCTAGTAGTGGTGAACTACAGGGTATCGGGCAATTTTTAAAAACTGGCGAGCAGAGAATTCGCATTGCCGAGACTCTCGCTGAAAATGAGAAAAAAATCGTCGATCAGGCTCAAAAACAACTGTTCAAGAAACGTCCCGATTATAGAGCGCCGGGGGGTAATGCCTACGGTCAGCGTCAATATAATCAATGCTTGCGCGATTATGGTTGGTATCTGCGTCTAGTTACCTATGGGGTATTAGCCGGAGATAAGGGACCGATCGAACAAACCGGCCTGATCGGAGTCAAAGAGATGTATAACTCTCTTAATGTTCCCGTCCCCGGCATGGTGGAGGCGATTCGTTGTCTCAAAGAGGCCGCTTTAGCTCTTTTGACTCAAGAGGATGCCGTGGAAGCAGCCCCCTACTTCGACTTTATCATCCAGTATATGTCCTAAGCGATCGGGATAATCCCAAAGGCCTGAAGTCTGAAAAGGGGCAAATTTCGTCTCTTTCAGGGTTCAGGCTTGACTTTTTTCAGTGTTGCCAAAGGCACGGCGTAGCCGTCCAGTAATCAGTAATCAGTAATCAGGGATAAAGATGAAGATAAATAACTAACTAACTAACTAATTATAGCGTTTCTCACACCTGTGTGGCACAGTTAAACCTTTGCTGATTAAGCTTTTCAACATCGATAATGTACCGCTTGCGAACAGGAAACGCTATAACTTAAAACTTACATCTGATAAGGTGATTTCCTCTAAAGAAATTACCAGAGGATCAATTATCTGCTGTCAGAGCTTGGCATTGTTAAACTCTGCCGAAGGTAAATTTGTTCTCGGAAATCACCTAACTTACATCTGATAACTGATAACTGATAACTGATAACTGATAACTGATTATGTTTTGGCGCATTGTACTACTTACTTTTCTGATTCCATCGGTCTATGGTGTGTTTGGCTGGTCGATCGCCCATGAGCGTTTATCATGGAGTGATTGGTTACTTGCCCGCGGTGATGAGATGAATTGGACTCTCACTAGCGAATGGCTAGAAATCATCATCTATATCCTAGCGGTAGGGGTTATCCTCTCAATTGCCCTAGGATTAACTCTGTTTAGTCACTTAATGCCGGTATTTTTCCGCAGTTGGTTTAAAAACGATATTAGTGCTGTATTATCAATTCTCGGCTGGTCTTTGGCGGTAGTCTTTATCTTCCACAAGTGGGCGGTATTTAGTCGAGTTTTAATCCTCTTAGCTGCTACTATCCTTGGTCGTCTAGAACTTCAGGAAGCAGGTTACAATAGGTGGCAAGTTTTCCTGATGCTCACCATCCTCTGCTTAGGTAGTTTTGGCTTGGGAATTTGGGCTTATAATCTTTGGGGTCACGAATTTCATCGAGTCACCAATAATTAATCTTATCTCTAATCTTTAAAAAGTATGCCAAAAAAAAATAACGATACGCTCAAACGAGTATTAATTGTTTCCTCTGGTTTAGTATTTCTGGCTTTAATGGTGGTGCCAACTTTAGGTTTATTGAAAAATAATAATTCTAATTCCCCCCAAGGCAATCAACCCGGGCAAGAGGCAACTATTCCCCCCGAAAAATTAGAAGAAATGGTCAAAGGTTACGAGAAAATTCTTGAACGTGAACCAGATAACCCCACTGCTTTGCAAGGACTCGCCCAAGCTCGCTTACAGTTAAAAGATTTTATCGGAGCCAGAGAACCTTTAGAAAAGTTATATCAAAAATATCCCGACAATCTGGAAGTTATGCTAGTTCTTTATGGAACAAGATTACAAACTCAAGACGTTTCTGGAGCCAAAAATATCCTAGAAAAATTAGTCAAAAATTATCCCCAAGAACCGAAGTTTAAAGAAGAATTAACTCGCTTAAATCAAGCGATTGCGGCAGCTTCCAAACAGCAACCCCCAGAACCTAAAAAGTAATGAAAAAGAATTAATTATTGAAGCTGGGCGCAGTGAAAGACAATATCGAGAATTTTTTATTTCTTGACTTGTTGCGATTATCGACATTGCTTGGGCATTACTGCGGCCCTTCTTCGGTAAATTAGCCCCCTTACCTAGGAATGGCCCTGCCCCCTAGACGACTAGAAAGAAACTTCGCTAATATCATCTAACCCTGACATTAGCTAACTTTGTTAGATAAGAACTTTTTTAGGAATTATGATCGGCCTATAATAATAACTGTAGTCACCCCTATCCTTTAGCGATAATTCTTGGTTTAGGGTTGATGTCCTTCAGCGCAAGCGAGATTGGTTATGAAAATTAGCGAACTAGAAAACTACTTGGCTCAAGTTAAGTCAGAGATTGGTGACATCGATATCGTCTATCAATGTCACAACCAGCACTATAGTTGGTTGGACAAAATGAGAAGCCATCAACTGAAAGTGTTAAAAAATACCGCAGACACTAAACTATTAATTTCTCTGCAATAGCCATTTTCTCTTGCTAGATGCCAGCAATGTAATCCAGTCTGCCTAATCTGCTTAACAGTTTATCTTTTCTTTACTGTCGATAGGTTCTTAAACCAGCCGCGTCGCCAAAAGAAAATGATTAAACTGAAAGCAATGGTTAGCATCAACACCCAGACGAATACATAGCCCCAATACCATTCTAATTCGGGCATATTATAGGGGGATTTATCAGTATTAAAGTTCATGCCATAAATACCGACAATGAAGGTGAGAGGGATAAAAATCGTCGAGATTACCGTTAAAGTTTTCATAATCTCGTTCATTTTATTACTCACGGAAGACAGGTAAAAATCCATTAAACCATTGGCAAATTCCCGGTAATTTTCGATAACATCGAGGATTTGTACCACATGGTCATAACAGTCCCTTAGATAGGGTTTAATCGTTGTATCGATGACAATATACTCATCCCGTAAAAGCGCATTGAGGGTGTCCCTTTGCGGCCAAATTGCTCGTCGCAGGGAGAGTAATTCCTGACGTAGTTGGTAGATTTTTGATAAAGTCTGTTCCGTGGGACTAGCTAAAATTTCGTTTTCTAACTCCTCGATTCTTTCTCCGTAGGACTCTAAAACAGGAAAATAACCGTCAATAATGGCATCCCAAATCGAGTAGGCTAAATAACCCGATTTTTGCTGCCGGATGGAACCTTTATTCAAACGGATTCTTTCCCTAACTCCTTCCAAAGAATCGTATTGTCCTTCTTCCTGCACGGTTAAAACATAATTCTTCCCGACTATTAAACTGATTTGTTCTAGCAAAAAACCCTGATGATCGATCAGGATGGCCATTGGCACTATAATTAAAATATAATTCTCGCATTCTTCCACTTTTGGTCTTTGGGGAATACTGACTATATCCTCAAGGGTTAAGGGATGTAAATGAAAAATTTCCCCCAACTCTTGCAGTTTATCCTCATTACCCAAACCGACGATATCGATCCAAGAGATGGAATCATTGGATAAATATTTAAGACAGTCTTGAGGTAAGAGATTATTAACTATAGTCGCTTGTTGAGAGTTATAATTAATTAAAAATATCTCGGTAGCAACGGCATTTTCATCGATGGTGATTAACCCCGGCATCGTCCCAGGTTGATTATAGTGATAATCGTAAAGGTGGGGTTTTGTCTGGGAGGATTTTCGCCCTTTTTTATACCTAGTTAATCTTTTGTTATTGCTCATAGTTGAGATCGATCGCTGTTTGCCTTTTTCTTAGCATTGATCGCTCAAACATTCCTCAATTTTTAGCTAACTTTAAGATTGTCCCAGACTCTTAAAAAACGAATATTAAACGTAAATGCCAATTATTAGCCGTTTCTCTCTCGATTTCGATGCGACGGATAAACTCGCGAAAATAAAAACGGCGCTCGATTTCCGATAAATCTCGCCAAAATTGCGGAAAAGCAACGGCACGAGCGATAATAGTCAGGTTATCGGGGGGTAATTGGTCTAAACGTCCTTGAATTTGTGCGATCTCGTTTTTCAGTTTATAGGCCCGTAGATTAGCCGTTTCTTGATCTAAAATTCCCGCTGCTTCTAGGGAGGGCAATTGGGACAAAATATCGTTTTTTTTCCCTATTTCCTCGCTCATTCCCCGTTTGATCGCCTCTAAATCGGGTAAAGATATCTGAGCGATCGTCGGTGGTAGGTCTTGACAAATGCGCTCGATTGTGGTATCGAGAATTTTCTCATAAGCGATCGCCGAACATTTTTTTGTCCGGGGACATTGCAAAGGTCGCAAATAGAGGTATTCTAGACCCTTTCCTCGCGCTGTCACTTTGGTAATCGTCATCCCCGATTGACATTGACTACAGACGACTAAACCCGCTAAGGAACGCGGGGCGCTGGCACTGCGGGGGGGTAATTTGCGATTATTTCTCAGGATGCGATCGATCTGGGCTGCTTCTTCCCGGGAGATAATCGGGGTGTGGGTATCGGGGATAATATCTTGACCGAGATAGCACAAATCGCCGCGATAAACGGGATTGATCAGCCATTTATGGGCAGTAGCTACCGATAGCTTCTTGCCATAGCGTTTTTCTAGATAGCGCACCGTGGAACGCAGGGAAGCGGAAATCAAAAAGCGATCAAAAAAGTCTTTGACTACTGGTGCGGTACTGCGATCGAGTATATAACGCTCCTTGCCACGACGATAACCGTAGGGTGCTTTTCCGGGGGGAGGTAAAGCTTGCAGACGATTGTGAGCGTGACCTGCTTTTAAACGGTTACTTAGTTCGTTTTTTGATATTTCTTGCAGAATCTTGGCAAAATTCAGCTTATAATCTGGGTCTTCTAGGGCAATTATATCTATGTCGAGGGCTTCTAAGGATTGTAAAATTTTGCTAACTTCTGTGCCATTGTCTCCCAATTCTGCTAGACGACGCAGGATCAGCAGTCGGGGGGGAGTTCCTTGACAATCGCGGAGCAGTTGCTGCCGTTGTGAGCGATCGCCAAAATCCTGATACACTTGTTCGGGAGAATAGGTCGAAATCGAGTTATCGGGGGGACTATCGAGCAGGGGATTGGTATAGGTGTAGGCGATAATTTTCATGTTTTGCCGAAATCCTCCTATAGATAGGGTTTGCTGAAAAAGTTTCTCGTGGGGGCAGGGTGTGGGGTGTAGGGTGTAGGGTGTAGGGTTTTACCCATTTTCAGGACGTCAATTACCTAATTTTCAGGGAAAAAGTCCCGGAATTTTCCCCCCGCTCACTCCCATATCCGTTACTTTTTGATTGACAAAAGGTCTAAAAGTCTTACCCAACAAGGTTTTTAGATTTATTCAGCCAACCCTAGATAAGCTGTACTGCATTTAAACCGCGCCTCTTGGAAATTTTAGTACAAATGCTCGAACTTCCTCGACCCAGCTCCGGCGCTCCATCCGGATGACAGGAAAAGGAGGATGAGTTTCTCGATCTCGCACCGGATGGCGTGAACGAGAGCCGTTCTAAAACCGATAGTTTAAGCAAGTTAAAGCGGAAAATGGAGGAGTATCGGGAGAACGGGATTAGGTTAGGCTGGTTGATTGATCGCCACAATCAACAGGCTTTCGTCTATCATCAAGATGGGATGATTACCTGTTATGCCATAATAGACGCTATCAAGAATTTAGGGAATCAGTTAAACCATGAAAAACGCAAAGTTAAAGGAAACTGATTATATCCAAAATCCAGAAGTTAATCAAATTGTTGCTATCTCAACCTCCTGAGATTCGATTTGAAGATATCAAGCAGATTTTAGAAGAATTTGAGTTTCTAGAAGTTCGTTCTACGGGTAGTCATCATATTTTTCGCCATGAAGACGGACGAATGCAAACAATCCCTAAAAAGGGAGGACAAAAAGTCAAAAAAGTCTATATTAAACAAATTATTAAATTACTTAAATTGGAATTCATTAATTAAATAAAGTTTAATAAAGTTTAAAGCTGATTCCCTTCTTGATGTTTTCTGGGTATTTATTCAAAATATATTTATCCTATTTGCTAACTTTAAAGAGGTAAAAATATGAGTACAAGTAATAAAACTAAGCTTGAATCATTAGAGTTTTATTTGGGGTTAAAATATCCAATAACAATTTATCCTGATGATGACGAGGGATATGTATCAGAAATTAAGGATCTTCCAGGATGTTTCACTCAGGGAGAAACCATAGAGGAAACCTTAGCTAATATTGATGATGCTCGCAAACTTTGGCTAGAAACAGCTTATGAATATGGTGATCATATTCCCTTACCTTCTACAAATATCATGGGTGAGGTAGAGAGTTTCTAGAAAGCCTCGAAAAACTGATAAAGGGAGAAGGGGGCTTTTTGGCTGTAATCAGTGAACTGAAAACGCATATCTGATAACTGATAACTGATAACTGATAACTGAATTAAAGCCATTCGATTTCTTTAGCTTTTTCGGGTAATTTAGCCGTGGCTTGTCCTTGGCTGCGGGACTGAAACCCAATTAAATCGAGGGGAGTAGCCAATAAATCTACTATATCAGCCTTGCCAAACAGTAACTTGAGAGTATTTTTTGGTAGCTCTTTTAATAACCAACGACCGAGAGTAAAAAATAACTCTTGGTTGGTTAAAGGTCGCATCAATTCGACATCATACAATTCGTGAAGATAGCGATTCGAGCGCCCGTAACGTTTTAATTGACTTCTTAAGTCTTCTAAGGTAGAACGATGACGATGGTAAATAATTGCCTCTGGTGCGTAGGTTAATTGCCAGTCGGTTTGTTGTTGAATACGCCAACAGATATCGGCATCACCACCGGTAGTTAAATAAGGACGAAATAAACCAACTTTTTGAAAAGCTTCTCGACGAATAGCGAGGTTAGCAGTTTGACCGTAGGGACAAAAAGAATGTTCTAAAAGAAATTTTGGTGACATAAAGTGACGACGTTCTGCATAATTTTCCAACCAAGTGGAACCAGTTAAGGCAGCAATTTCACCCGCTACCAGACCGATGTTAGGATCACTAAAGGGTTGGATCAATTCTGTCAACCATTGCGGTGCGGGACGACAATCGGCATCGGTGAAGGCCAGAAAAGGATAACGAGTGCTTTTGATCCCTTTGTTGCGAGCAGCATAGGAGCTTTGTATCTGATTTTCGCTTAAAATGATCAGTTTCAGTCCCCTCTGTTCTTGTGCTGCCTTTCCTAATAATTCTGACGTGCGATCGCTACTATTATTATCAACTAAAATATATTCAACTAATTGACGGGGATAGGTCTGTTTGGCTAAACAATCAATGAGAGGGGGTAGATCTTTCTCTCCGTTATAAATTGGCACGATCACGGATACTTCGGGAAAGAACTGTAAGGTAGTTGACATCGTTGGAGTCCAATAAACGGGGGACGGTTGAACTATTCGCTACAATACTACTATAATCAATAGCAACAAAAAGCAAGTCTATTGTCACTTATTTTAGACCAACGATGAAAAGTTTCTTCCGAAAATTATTTTTCTATGTGGGTATTCTTTGGCTCTCACCCTTAATCATTCCTTTTCAGGTAGCTAATAATCGAGAACTTATCTTAGGTGATGTGCGGCGTTGGGTAGAGTTATTAGGCCAGGAAAAAAGAGCAGATTGGTTACAATTGTTAGCTCTGTGTCTGGAGGCAAAAGAATTTAGAAATTTATATTATTGTCGTCTTTTTCAAGGTGGTTCATTCAGCCGTTTTTTTATGTATATTCTTAGGTTTTTCTATCGAGAAAGTTCCTATTTATTTCTAGATTCTTCCTGTTCGATTGGCAAAGGATTATTTATTCAACACGGTTTTAGTACGATTGTTATGGCGGATTTGGGCGATAACTGTTGGATTAATCAACAGGTAACAATTGGCTATAAAGATAAAAGCGGTCGCCCCAAAATTGGCAATAATGTCAGGATTACCGCCGGTGCTAAAGTCTTAGGAAACATTACCATCGGCGATAATGTCACCGTGGGCGCAAATTCAGTGGTAGTCAAAGATGTTCCACCTAATTGTGTGGTTGTGGGTATTCCCGCTCGTATTATTAAACGGGACGGCGTTAAAGTAGATGAAAAATTATAAACGTTGACTTAAAATATATTCGGCAATTGCCAGATCCCCCGGAGTCGTAATTTTTAAGTTAGTTTCTTCACCGACGACAATTTTGACGGGAAAACCACATTTTTCTAATAAGGCGGCATCGTCGGTGACTTCCCAATCTAATTTTCGGCCCTGTTCATGACATTCTTTTAATAATTTTACCTGAAAACCCTGGGGTGTTTGGGCTGCCCACAACCGCGAGCGATCGGGTGTATCCTCAATCCAGCCCTTGCTATCGACAATTTTAATCGTATCTTTCACCGGAATCGCCGCTATAAAACCCTGACAAGTGGATAAAGCGGCGGCACAGCGATCGAATAATTCGGGAGTGGCTAAACAGCGCGCCCCATCGTGAATTAAAACCGTCTCAGCCCCCTCTGGTAGGGCTTGTAAGCCATTATAAACCGATTTTTGTCTGGTTTCGCCTCCTTGGATGATTTGCACGGGTTTAAGGGCATTTATGGCGGTGATAATTTCTCGGATATCCTCAAAGTCTTCCGGTTGTGCCATGATGCCAATCCAGATAATTGCCCTGGATTGCATGGCAGCCAGCAAAGTCCAAGCGAGGAGAGGTTTTCCGTGCAGGGTGAGCAGTAACTTATTGCGATCGCTGCCCATCCGTTTACCCATTCCCGCTGCTGGAATTAACAAATACATATTTTTTTCAGGTAAAAAGTTAACAAGAGTCAGGAAAGAGAATTCAGTGGACAGGAGTGGGGAGCTTTTTGCCTCTTATTTGTAAACAGTAATCACTGTCCGGCTGATGGTTAATCGCTTAAATAACCCAAAAACTATGCCTTTTAAGAGAATAAATCGAGGGGAAAGTGACCATAAGTACCGACTAATTGATCATTTTCTGACTGACAAGAAACCAGGACACCGCGATAGGTTCCCGTATAGGAATCGAGATAGGAAGCTTGTCTTTGGGTATTGTATTTAATATACACCGATCCCTGTTCTGGGTGGTCTTCTGGGAGACTATTAGGTAGGGGGTATCCTAGGGCTTGTAGATAACTTTTCAGGGCTTTAAATCCCTCTTCATTGTTATCGGCACAGATACCTAAATTAATTGACTCCGAACCTTGGTTAACTAATAAAATTGCCTGTCTTAGAGCTTCTTCTTCTTCGGGGGATTGGGCAATTTTTAGTTGAATACATCCATATTCTTTTAGGAGTTTCAAGGCTTCTTCCATAGACATGAGCGGTTAGATATGTGTGGCTAAAGATAAAAAATAAACTGTTGCTGCTGTCCTTACTGACAAATTCCCAAGGAAAAAAAGCCCTAAATCATTGGGGTTTAGAGATAGGAAAATTTTGCATTGGTCTTAATCGTAAGATCGCCAATTTCAATCATATCAGGTTGGGGACAGGAAAATTTATCGGGGTTGTTCGAGCGCTCCGGGTTGTGCAGGCATTTCACTCACTGCTTTTTGATAGCCAAAGTAAGCACCTATAATAATTCCAGCACCAAAACCAATCGCTAGGTAAGGCAAAATTATACTGAGGGGAAAAGAGGAATGTCTCCGATGAGATAGGGAAAATCGCTCACCAGTGGCCACAATATTCTCAGCAGCTTCAGTGAACTCCTCCGGTTTCTCTAGGGCTTTTTCTTCGGTTGTTTCAGAGTCTTCCAAAGCTTCTGGGGCATCTTCTCGGTCATTTTCGGCGATTTCTGCGGTTATTATCGGCAAAGAGTTTAATTTGGTGACACGATTGACGATTAAATCATCTTGACTCAGGGTTATAGATTCTTGCCAAGCGGGGATATCGGATGCCTCGGTCATACCGTAAACGATCACTTGTTCTAATCCATCGATGCCCAAGCTTTTGATTTCTGCCGACAAAAAAGGTAATAACTTGTGTTGATTGGGTATATTTTTGGATTGAACTTTTAGAGTCAGGGTATTTTCTTGCGGGGTGGCTTCAACAACCTTTATTTTTCTGGTTAAGAGACTTTGGTTAAGTAGAGCAATAATAGCGGCTGGATCCTGGAGTTTAGCGGCATGGATAAGTTGTGCCTGATTCATGACCTTGAGGGACTAGGGAGGGTATATTATACTAAATCCTCTTGAAAAGGTATAGGAAAGTGGGTGTGTGCCGGAGCAGGGGGAAACAATCCATAACTGGGTTTTTAAAGTTGAATTGGGACTTAATCATGCTATTAAAAACGGATTTGGTTCGGTCTGCCCATCCCTGCCCCCGGTGCCACTTAAATTTCCGCCACGGCTCTTTCGATTAAACGACGAGCCAGGGTTTGAATACCAGTATGTTCATAGTAATTGGTGGTCATATCGAGGAATGCCCCGACATATACCAATTTATCGGCAGAAAAGTCGATAAATCCCTGAATTTTGCTCAATAATCCATGCTGGCTCAAACTGCGCTCGCTGACAAAACCACTCATCCAACCTTTAGTGGAGTCGAAACTTTGACCGATAAAGTCTAATTTTCTGGCAGTATTTCCCCCCGGAATCAATTCTTTAATACTGCCGAAAGTGGAGTTAGATTCTAATTCTTCCGGGCTGAGAATGCTGAGGCCCGATTCCACTTTGCGGATAAAACTGCCCCCCAGGGGAATTAAACCATCCAAACAAACTAACGCCGCCATCCGCATCAGGGATTCGCCGCTATAATCTCCCAGAGAAGTGACGAAATCATCGATACTATCCCCCGGAATGCCATTAATTTGACAAAAAGCGACTAATTCTGTCACTAACTTCAGGGTTAGATCGATGGTTTGCGCTTTTTCGGGGGCAGGGGTTAATTTTTCGATTAAACCGCCCATGAGGGGAATTTTACCACCAACGGCATTAGCAAGAGAGGCGGCGGCTAGGGCATTATCGGCACTGTCGATGGTTTGGTAGAGCCAGAGCGCCCGTTGATAGCCCTGGGATTTATCATTAAACAACCAAACGGCTCGATCGCCAATCTGTTGGATCATGCTTTCGTCGGTTTCGCCGGTGACTTTGATAATCGTATTTTTAAACCCGACTAGGTTATCCCACTGTCCCGGCACTACATAATCAAGGGTTTTGAGAACTTTGACGGTGAGATTATTAGTCGGTAATTCGTCCACCAGTTCAAAAATTGGCTTACTCACGGATGTCTCCTTACTTTAATTTTGCTAGACCATCTAAATCGAACTTAGCTAACCAAGCTTGGCGATCGCTGGCATCAAAATCTGGCTCCCGCGATAAAACCTTGACTTGATAGCGATTATTGACTAAAACGGCGCTGGCGGTTGCACCCTGTTCGACAGCGGGAAAACCTTTAATTGTGGTTTTACTGTCTTGGAATTTATTGGCCGCCGCGGGATTATTGCTGATGTCAGATATGGCTAACATAGCCAGAACTTTGCCATCTTGCTTCAGTTTTGCCTCGGCAAAGCCTTTTTTCTCCTGGGTATAGACGCGCTCGTATCCTCCCCCAGAAGGCGGGAAAAACCGATTAAAACTGCCGCCAGAGGTGGATTCTTTCACCACTGCCGCCGCCCCGCGAGCGGTACTTTCTTGTTGCGCTTGGTCAAATTGTGAGGGAGCTTTAGCACAGGAAGTTACTAGCAAAAGTACCGCTAATACCCCTGCTATCAAGATTTTGCCAAATCGAAAGCTCATAGTTCTCTTAATTAAAACTTACTAATGTTTGTTTGTAGTATATCTCTCGCTTATTGCTGATTATTGTTAAGTTTTTCTAGATTCTCTCACACCAGACCGGGAAAAAACAGAAAATCAGCAAAATTCGAGTCAATAACTAATTTTTAGGAGTACATCTCAATATTAGATCTCCTGCAAAAATCAAAAATCTGACCTTAGGTGAGAAGACTCCGAGACAGGAGAACTCAAAAAAGCCGACCCTCCCCAATCCCCTAACACCCCACACCCTGCCCCCACCGAAAAACTTTTTGCCGCAAACCCCAGCTACAGTCCCGCAATTGCCCCTCGCGCCATAGATGCGATCGCTTGTTCCGTGGCCCGGGGTAGATGATAATATTTACCCCCGGCTTTTAGGGCTAATTCTTTGGCAAAACCAGTGGAGACGAATTTTTTCTCCGTATCGATGACCAGCAATTTAATGCCTAAAGAGCGAATTTTAGCGGCAATATCGAGCAGTTCTGCCTTAATATCGGGTTTTTCCCCCTCCGGAATCGGTTCGCCTAAAGATTTCGCCAAAGGAATATTACTTCTACCGTCGGTAATCGCCACAATCACCACTTGACCGATATCCCCCGATAAACGAGCATTCATCCCCACATGAACCGCTTGGGTTAAACCGTGGGCTAAGGGGGAACCGCCGCCACAGGGCAGGGTTTCTAGACGTTTTTTCGCTAGGGTAATCGATTTGGTCGGTGGCAATAGTACATCCGCTCGCTCACCCCGGAAAGGAATCAGGGCAATCTGGTCGCGATTTTCGTAAGCTTCCGTTAACAGACGCATAACCGCACCTTTAGCCGACTGCATCCGATTGAGAGCCATGGAACCGGAGGCATCGACCACAAAGACAATTAAAGAACCGGCCTTGCGGGCCAGCCGTTTTGAGCGCAGATCCCCTTCTTCTATAATCACATGACGTTCGGGATTCCTCAAGCGACGGGCTTTTTGATAGGGGGCGGCCGCCCGGAGAGTGGCATCGACGGCGACTCTTTTCACCTTGCCTCGGGGTAACATCGGCTTAATATAACGTCCTCTATCTTCCGAGAAAATCAGGTTACGCGCCCCCGATTTCCCCTGACGCTGGGCCATCTGGGCAAAATACAACACACTGGGATCCAGTAAAACCCCTTCCGGGTCAAAAACAAATTCTTCCGGCAGATTATCGGGCTGTTCCGGTTCTTTTTCCTCCTCTTTCTCCTCCTCTTTTTCTTCCTGTTCCTGCTGGTTTTCGTCTTGGGGTGGTTCCGGTGGTGGCGGTGGTGGCGGTGGCTGTTGTTCCTGTTCCGGAGGTGGCGGCGTAATCAGCGATCGAGGTACAATAACTAATTCGACGGCTCTTTTTAAGTCATCGGCACTGACTAAATCCCGACCTTCTAAAGCGGCGGCGGCCTTGGCTACTCTCACGGCAAAAATCTCGGCGCGATGACCTTCTACCCTACCGCGCACCGCTTCCTCCACTAGATAACTAATTTGTTCGGGTTTAATTTTTACCTCTTTTAACCATTCCCTCGCCAGAATAATTTCGGTTTTTAGATCATCGATTTCTTGGGCATATTGGGCGATAAAAGCGCTGGGAGAAACAGCATACTCGATCGCCTGATTGACGGCGGTTACTCGTTGGTCTAAACTAAGGACACCATCGGCGGAAAGAGCAATGGCAATTCTATCTAATAAATGGGTTCGTAAATCCCCTTCTTCCGGGTTATAAGTAGCGATCAGGATTGGTTTACAGGGATGTTGAAAACTGATGCCTTCCCGTTCGATTTGGTTACGTCCTTCGCTTAAAACTGTGAGTAATTGGTTAGCAATTTGGTCATCAAGTAGATTAATTTCATCGATGTAGAGAATTCCCCGATGGGCGCTGGCTAATAAACCGGGTTGAAAGACTGGTTCCCCCTGTTTCACCGATTCTTCCACATCGACGGAACCCAATAAACGATCCTCGGTGACTCCTAGGGGAATCTGCACGAAAGGGGCCCGGATAACTTCCGTGGCGACCTCTCCACTGCTATATTCTTCTTTAGTGCGATCGTCCCATTCGTCGGCATTGTTGGGATCACAATTAAAGACATTACCTGCGATAATTTCGATCGGTGGCAGTAAGGAATGTATCGCTCGCGCCATGACTGATTTGGCGGTTCCCCGACGACCGGCAATTACCACACCCCCTAGGGCGGGATCCACGGCGGCTAAGAGTAGGGCTAATTTAATCGCTTCTTGGCCGACAACGGCAGTTAGGGGAAAATTGAGGGTCAGAGTGGGCATAGATCTAGATTCAGGCGGCCAAATTCTAGTGTAAAACAGAAGCTCCCGGGTCTGGCACTTTTCCTTTTTTGATTCCCGAACCCAGATTTTAAGTAGGTAGGCGTTAAAAATTATCAGACACCCCCTTATCAAGGGGGGATTAAGGGGGGATCGGCACCCCCCTTATCAAGGGGGGCAGGGGGGATCGAACCTAAAATCCATTTTTAATTTAATTATAACCAGCTACTTAGCTGCATCTCGATCGATTTCTTCCTCCCCGAACCGATCGAGAAGTTGCCGGGTTAATCTAGGATTAGCTCCTGATAACGGCTGTAGAGAGGACAAAAATATGATAGCGACAATAATCGATCGCCTTACGGAAACCAACCCGCAAATTATGCGAGAATGGCAAGGAAGATTAACCCCGAAAAATATCTCGATCGCCTCGGTCATCTCCCTCGTTGGTCAATTATTAGTTTATTTATACTATCAAAATCTCTTGCCAGTAGCGGCGGGATTTAGTCGTTACTGTACCGCTAATCCCCCCCATAACAACGATTATGAGCCCTATAGTGGGATTAAATACTGCATCCAAGACCTAAATGGTGAATGGATGATTATCTCCCGGTTATGGTGGTTGGATATCTTCACTTTTCTGAGCATTACCGGCATTTTCGCTCTTTTAGTGGTGGGAACCTATCAATTAATCGCCGATCTTTCCGGGGAAGAACGCCGGGGTACACTTAATTTTATCCGTCTGAGTCCCCAACCCGCCAGAACAATTTTTATCGGCAAAATTTTCGGGGTTCCCATTCTCCTCTATCTCGTCTGTCTTCTCGCTTTACCCTTTCACTTGGGGGCGGGTTTATCAGCAGGTATTCCCTTGTCGTTCATTTTAGCCTTCTACGGGGTTCTAATCGCTAGTTGTGCCTTTTTCTATCATGCCGCCCTTAGTTTCGCTTTAGCCACGCCATGGTTAGGAGGATTTCAACCCTGGTTAGGCAGCGCAACAGTCTTAATCTTTGTGTTTTATAGCAGTATTTTTACTTTATCGGGCTATGGTGGTTCCCGTACCCCCTTTGATTGGTTAATTCTCTTTAATCCTAGTTTTGTCCTCCCCTATCTAGTTAAATCTACCTTTCTCCCCCCCGATGCGGTACGCTATCTAGGAATTTCACAAATCTTCGATCTGCGTTGGTACGGTCAATCTCTCTGGCAATCGGTTATAATGGGTATTAGCTTAATTTTGCTGAATTTTTCCCTCTGCACCTACGGTTTAACCAGAATTCTCCAGCGTCGCTTCCATAATCCCCTCGCTACTCTTGTTAGTAAACCCCAAAGTTACTGGATGATGGGCTGTTTTAGCGCTATTAGCTTAGGTTTTGTTTTCCAAACTCTGGAACCGAGCTATATTTTCGATAATTTTGTCATTCTTAGCGTTTTTGTGGCGATTTTTGGCTTGTTAATCCTTTTTGCCCTCACTCCCCCTCGTCAAACTCTCCAAGATTGGGCGCGCTATCGTCATCTGCAAGGAAAAACGGGCATTAGTCTGGGTAAAGCTTTAATCTTTGGCGAAAAAAGCCCTTCTACCCTAGCCATGGCTGTTAACGTTGCCATTGCCATTTTATTCATCCTTCCCGCTATTTTTATCGCCCCTCTCCATCAATATAAACTAGCCACTGCAGCCGGGTTTCTCTTGGCAATGAACATGATTTTAGTCTATGCCGCTATCGCCCAATTATTGATGTTAGCCAGCACAAATAAACGCGCTTTGCTGGCAGCCACTAGCATCGGCATTTTGATTATTTTCCCCTTCCTCTGTTTCGCTGTCTTGGGAGTTAATCCCAGTCAATCTCCGCTTTTATGGTTTTTTACTTTTCTTCCCATTGCCGCTACTAAATACGCTACACTTCCCTCTTTCGCTTTGGCAATCTTCAGTCAGTGGTTGGGTTTAACCCTCGTCGGATGGCAAATTAATCGGCAATTAAATCGCCTTGGTGCCTCGACAACTAAAGCGTTAATCCCAAGCTGAAAAATACTGACTCACATCGGTTAATTTTTTTCCCAAAAAAGCTTGACAAAACCCCACGACTTGACAGATAATTTCTTATAGAATGGGAATCCGTGCTTGCCTGCGACCCCCCTTTTTTCAGGTCAAATAAAGCCCAAAAAGATTAACCCCAAAAAGTAGGCTGAGTTAATCTCAGTTCCCAGATGATTCGGAGCATCTTTCAATTTTACAACGCCTATTGTAGGGCTAATTCATGAATTAGCCCTACACATAGTAATTTCAGTTCCCATCTGATTAGGAGCATCTTTCAATTTGACAACGCCACATTTTTACCCTACCACCGATAAACTATCAACAATTAGCGAGGGAGTATAACAGGAACCATTCCATTGATTATCAGATGCCAAAGCGATTAAATTCTGCAAAGCTGTATAAACATTTCCCGTCACCATTGTATCTTTAACTCGTCCGGTGATTTTGCCCTTTTCTATGCGATAACCCAGATCGATATTGACAGAAAAATCGCCCGAAATATCGGCCCCATGACCTAAAATTTGGTCGATAACTAAGCCTTCATCTATTTGCGAGATTAAATCCTCTAAAGTTCCCTCTCCAGGTGCAACGATTAGATTAACCAAATCTGGCAGAGGATAAACGCCTAAACTAGGACGAAAACCGTTTCCCGTCGGAGGAGTTTTTAATAATCTTGCCGTGGTAAGATCGCTATAGAATTCCTTAACTCTACCTCCCTCAATTAAAGATAAAAATTTGGTGGGAGTTCCCTCATCATCAAAGGGACAACTATAGGGTTCTCGCTGGGGTTGTTGGGATAAAGTCAACTTTTCTGACATCACCAATTGACCGATTTTATCACTCCAGGGCGAGGACTTTTCTAAGATCTGTTTCCCATTTAAAGCCATCGCCACCGTACCCCATAACAGGGTAACTGCATTAGTGGTCAATAAAATTGGTAATTTCCCCGTGGGACTACCCACATTATTGGCGGCCCATTGTAGTCGCTGCAATAACTGTTTAATTACCGTATCGGGATGAGGTGTACTGCGAGTATATTCCCCATCATAAACCGCCAGAAAATCCTCCCCCCGCACCCATTCAATCCCCAGATAATAACTCAAAGCTGTATCGGTATATTGACAATATAAACCCTGGGAATTAACCAAACGGGTGATTTCCCGTTCACATTCCCATTCACCACTACAAATAACCTCAGGATAAACTTGGCGAATTTGGCCAATCATTTGATTACCCATCTCGATTAAACATTCTACCGCCACATCTTGCCCAATCGGGTCATAGATTGCCTGTCGTGGTGCCGAAAATTCGATTTCTTCGGGGGCATTGAGATAGGATAAATTTAACGCCGTTTCTACTAAAATTTCCGGTTCCACATCACCATAACCCACCGCTAACCCCGGACAACCCTCGCGCCATAATCTCAAGGCAGTTCCCACGGATTCGGAACTTTCTAACTGTTTAAGACGATTAGCCTCAAAAAAAACGGGATGGGAAAGGGAGGAAGATTGATAAACTTCGGCTGCCACCGCTCCCGATTTGAGAGCCAGTTCGATGAGTTGTTGCGGATCGATCGTCATGGTGATAGTTTTTGAGATAATAGCTATCTGATTATCTCAAGCCCCGGCGCTTCGGCGCAAACGCCGCTAACAAGACTGCGGCGAGTTAAAAAATTTTTGCTTATTCATCAATATTTTTGAGCAAAGATGATCAAGTTGGCAATGAAGTTATCATAGAATCGATCGAGAGTCAAAAATATGGATACTCCCACCTAGAGAGGCCGAAAAAATGACGATTGCCAAAAGCGACGAAACTGCCACCTCTCCGGCACTGATAGAAGAAGATTTCGAGGACTTCTGGGAACCCCCCCCACCCCCCACAGACTTAATTTTTGATGATGGTGAACCCTTGGAAAGCAACCGACACCGCATTGCCATGAATGTCTTGATTCGCTCCCTACAGCAGGGTTACGGCGAGCGAGACGACTTCTACACGGGTGGCAATATGT
>NZ_JADBSZ010000133.1:0-13933 GCF_020246425.1 Microcystis sp. M079S1 | reverse complement strand
CAGGGGGTCAATTACCTAATTTTCAGGGAAAAAGTGCCTAAATTTCCCCCCCGATCACCCCAAGGTCTGGCACTTTTTGATGGGAAAAAAGTCTAAAATTCTTATCCAACAAGGTTTTTAGATTTATTCAGCAGACCCTAAATAATCATTCTTTAATAACCGGATTTAGTATAATAATTTTAGCGGCTGTGGCATCCCTCTTGGCGCGCTTTTTAGATAAAAAAAACTGATTTATGGGGTTAAAGTCCGGCAGAATTGGCAATCAATGCCGAGGAAAGATATCGATAGAATGCTTGTGACAGGGGCAGCAATTGCGATCGCCTCGATGAGCGAAATTAAATCATGAATATTATTGTAACCGGTCAGGTAAAAAGAATCGAAATAGGCACGGGAACTTGGGCATTAATTGCCGATAACGGTCAAACCTACGAATTAATGGAACCGCCTGCCGAATTAACCCAAAAAAAGGCAAAAGTGACAGTTATGGGGGAAATTCGTTCAGATGTGATGACTCTGGCCATGATCGGTCCAGTTTTACAAGTGACCTCCTTTCAATCCCTGCCATGAAGCCGCAAAATACTGCTTAAAAACGGGCAAAAACTACTTTTTAAGCTTGTAATCTCGAAAAATTCCCGTAATTATCCCTCACATATCCCAGAAAGAAAAATTGTCAAGAAGACCCTAAAGGTTGATTTTTTCGAGAATAATCTCGAAATTTTGGATAATAATACTACAATAGACAGCAACTTTGTCTTAGGAACATCGGAATCACCTAAACCGATCTATCGGATTGGTTTAACTCGTAGTTACCTAAGTTGGCGTGAGGAGAGGACTGAATGAATTTGCGCGATAATGCTTTAACGATTCTGCAAGAAACGAGTCGAACTTTTTATATTCCCATAAGTCGTTTACCAGATCGCCTGCTCGAGGCAGTAGCCTCAGCTTATCTCTGTATGCGGGCGATCGATGAAGTAGAAGACCATCCCGACCTAGATAACTTCAGTAAATCCCAGATATTAAGACAAATTAGCCTGAATTTACAAGCAGGTACTGAAAATTCCACCAAAGAGGACTTTGCTTTTGGCTTAGTCCATCGGGAGATTTTGCCAGAAGTAACCCTGAGAATTGGAGAATGGGCCATGTTAGCGCCGGATTCGATCGCCCCCCGGGTCTGGGATGCCACGGCGGCCATGGCCGATCGCATGGCCTACTGGGCTGGGAATAACTGGGATATTCGCACAGAAATAGAATTAGATCAATATACCTTTAGTGTGGCCGGTGCCGTGGGTTTATTGCTGTCTGACCTCTGGAATTGGTACGACGGCACTCAAACTAATCGCAGTTATGCCATCGGTTTTGGTCGGGGTTTACAAGCGGTTAATATTGCCCGCAACCATGGCGAGGATCTGCGCCGGGGGGTAAGTTTTCTGCCCCAGGGTTGGACAATTAGTGATATTCATAATTATGCCCGTCGTAATCTGAAATTAGCCGATTATTACACTCAATCGCTGCCGAAAGGGCCGGCCCTTGATTTTTGTAAGATTCCCCTCGCTTTAGCCCATGGCACTCTCGAAGTCCTAGCTTTAGGTAAGGAAAAACTCAGTCGCAGCGATGTCATCGCTTTGGTGCAACAAATTACCCGATAGAAGAAATCAAAATTAAAATTGCCCACGATCGCTCTTCCAAAGTCAGGAATCACAAGCGTGGGCAACAAACCGGTGGTGTTCAGTAACTTAGAACAAACCGAGAGTTAAAGATATATCGATGGGGAAAGTGGCACCAATACCTAACCAGATCGTGACCACAGTACCAAATAGGAAGATAGCGGTAGCGACGGGACGACGGAAAGGATTTTGGAATTTATTGACGCTTTCAATAAAGGGAACTAACATCAAGCCTAGGGGAACGCCGGCCATGCAAGCGATACCTAAGAGTTTGTTAGGAAGAATACGGAGAATTTGGAAAACGGGATAAAGATACCACTCTGGCAGAATTTCTAGGGGAGTAGCGAAAGGATCGGCAGGTTCACCGATCATGGTGGGATCCATAATCGCTAAACCGGTGCAGAGTCCGATCGTACCAAAGATAACTACCGGGAAGACATAGAGCAGATCGTTAGGCCAAGCGGGTTCACCGTAGTAGTTGTGACCCATCCCTTTAGCCAACTTAGCGCGCAGAGCGGGATCGCTGAGATCGGGCTTTTTTAATGTGGACATGGATAATGTCTCCTAAAAATGATTTCGGATCGACAGAGATATTTTTCTGAATTATAGAGGCCCAGAAATGCCTTGTTTACGGATCATCAAGAAATGTAGCAACATGAAGACCGCGATCGACCAGGGCAGTACAAAGGTATGTAAGCTGTAGAAACGGGTTAAAGTTGCTTGACCGACGCTTTCGCTACCGCGCATCAGGGTGACGAGTTGATCACCGACGACGGGAATAGCAGCAGGTACACCGGAAACGATTTTAACCGCCCAGTAACCCACCTGATCCCAGGGTAAGGAGTAACCGGTGACACCGAAGGTAACGGTGATCACGGCCAGGACAACCCCAGTTACCCAGGTTAATTCGCGAGGTTTTTTGAAGCCACCGGTCAGATAGACGCGGAAAACGTGCAGGATCATCATTAAGACCATCATACTGGCAGACCAGCGATGGATAGAACGAATTAGCCAACCAAAGTTGACTTCGTTCATGATGTACTGTACGGAGGAGAGGGCCTCTGCTACAGTGGGTTTGTAGTAGAAGGTCATGGCGAAACCAGTGGCAAACTGGATCACGAAGCACACAAGGGTGATACCACCCAGACAGTAGAAGATATTGACGTGGGGGGGAACGTATTTGGTGCTGATATCATCAGCGATCCCTTGAATTTCTAAGCGTTCCTCAAACCATTGATAGGCTTTAGAATCCGTTACTTGTTTGGTAAACATCGCGTAACCAGTAAGAAAAATGAAAGATTTAAGGTGTGACCTTTAAAAAATGTAACACAGTTTTCAGGGCTAATTCTCGCTCCGGTCAGGTTTCTCCACTGGTGGGGATCAATCTGTGATCGCCAGTCCCGAAAAACGTAACTTCCTAAAATTTCCCTTAAAATGTCTCCTAGACTACAAAAAATCGGGCTAATTGTCCGACACTGGGAATAGGTAAGGTTGACAGCTAGTTACTGATTTGCTCACATTGACCTACATACGCCACTATTTAGGCGAACGTTTGTGAGCCTAAGAAAAGCCGTTGAGCTATGGGGATTACATCCCAATACATTAAGAGAATATGCCGATGAAGGGAAAATCAAAAGTATCAAAAACGAAGCAGGGCAACGATTGTACGATGTCCAGTCTTACGTCAATGGTGCAGCTAGAGCTTCCCTTGTTTGCTACTGCCGAGTCAGTTCAATCAAGCAACGAGATGACCTTGAGAGACAAGTCAGCTTTATGCGCGGATTCTATCCAGAGGAAGAAATCATCAAAGACATCGATAGTGGGCTTAACTTCCAAAGAAAAGGACTTAGAGCCATACTGGACAGATTATTGTGGGGAAATAAACTCACAATTGTTATGTCCACACTGGACAGATTATGCCGATTTAGATTCGAGCTTATACAGTATATGGTCGAACAAAACGGTGGCAAAATCTTGGTTCTCGACCAAACTGTTCACAGTCCCGAATCAGAACTTACAGCAGACTTGTTATAAATACTTCACATCTTCTCTTGCCGAATGCCCGGACTCAGGAAGTACGCTCAAAAAATCAAAGAAAGTGCGGATTTATCCAACAACAGAACAGAAGAAACTGATGAAACACTGGTGGGGAGTATCTCGGTTTGTCTTCAACCAAACCATTAAATATCTACAGGAACCAGGTAGAAAAGCTAATTGGAAGGCTATCAAGACGGGAATCATTAATGATTTACCAGAATGGGCTAAAGAAGTCCCCTACCAGATTAAATCAATAGCAGTCAAAGACGCTTGTGAAGCCGTTAAAAATGCTCAAAGAAAATATCAAAAAACTGGGGAAATCCAGAAAGTAAAATTCCGTTCCCGTAAAGATAAACAGCAATCCTGTTATATTCCTAAGTCAGCCATTTCAGAAAAAGGAATATATCACACAAAATTAGGGCAAATACGCTTCACCGAATCACTGCCCGACAATTTTGGGGATAGCCGATTAGTATCCAGAAATGGACAATACTATTTAGCTATTCCCCATGAGGTGCAACGATGGGAATCCGATAACCAAGGACGCATTGTCGCCCTAGACCCCGGTGTTAGAGATTTTCTGGCACTATTCTCGCCTAATAGTTTTGGCTCAATCGGGAGTCAGGATATAGGTAAAATCCAACGATTATGCTATCACCTTGATGATTTAATTTCTCGTTCTACCAAAGTTAATGCTAAAACCAGAAACCGTTATCGAAAAGCAGCTAATCGACTAAGAAATAAAATCAGGAATTTAGTAGATGAACTTCATCATCAAGTTGCTAGATTCCTAGTTGATAACTTTGATGTGATTCTTTTGCCTACTTTTGAAGTGTCAGAAATGGTTCTAAAAAATAGCAGGAAGATTCGTTCAAAATCTGTTAGACAGATGCTTAACTGGTCTCATTACCGATTTAAGCAATTTCTCAAGCATAAGGCTTTTGAGATGGGTAAATTAGTAATAGACTGCTGTGAAGCTTATACGTCGAAAACAGTTAGCTGGACTGGTGAATTAATACATAACTTAGGGGGAAAAAAAGTCATTAAATCCAAGATTGATGGCAAGAAGATGGATAGAGATATTAATGGCGCACGAGGAATTTTTCTTCGTGCTTTGGGAGATACCCCCTCTTTAAGAGACTCTCTTAGAGTGCATTGTTAATGTATGTTAGCAAAAAAGTATCGGTATGAAATGAGGTCAGCGTGCTATTAAATACCTACGATCCCGAAGGCTTCTACGACGAACTATTCTTAGATGATGGTCAACCTCGTCCCCACTCGTCCCCTTTAATCAAATGGTTGCAGAATCTGCCGCCCCGAGAACTTCAACAACACCGGGAAACGGCTCAGTCGGCCCTGTTTGAATTGGGGGTGACTTTCAATGTCTATAGCGACAATCAAGGGGTAGAAAAAATCTTTCCTTTTGATATTATTCCCCGAATTGTCGCGGCTGAGGACTGGGATTATTTAGAAAGAGGCCTGAAACAACGCATCAAAGCCCTCAATCTTTTTCTCTCCGATATCTACAATGACCAGTTAATCATTAAAGATGGCATTATTCCCCCCGAATTAATCGCCTCGGCGACGGGATTTCTTAAACCCTGTGTGGGACTAAAACCCGCCGGAGGTATCTGGTGTCACATCACGGGAACCGATTTAGTCCGCGATAAAGATGGTCAATGGTACGTTTTAGAAGATAATTTGCGGGTTCCTTCCGGTATTTCTTATGTCCTCGAAAATCGTCGGGTAATGAAAAGCACCTTCCCCGATATTTTCCAGACAATGAATGTTAAACCGGTGGATGATTATCCTTCCCATCTGTTGGAAACTCTCCTTAATTTAGCCCCGCCCCAATTGCCTAATCCCACCGTGGTGGTTTTAACCCCCGGAACCTATAATTCTGCCTACTTTGAACATTCTTTTATCGCCCAACAAATGGGGGTAGAATTGGTGGAAGGGCGTGATTTAGTCGTCTTTGATGGTTATCTACAAATGAAAACCACCAAGGGATTAAGACGGGTAGATGTGGTATATCGTCGCCTCGATGATGACTTTTTAGATCCGGCGGTTTTTCGTCCCGATTCGATGTTAGGTGTACCCGGATTATTAAAAGTTTTCCAGGAAGGTCGCGTCGCTTTAGCTAATGCCCCGGGTACGGGAGTCGCCGATGATAAGGTTATTTATGCTTTTGTCCCCGATATGATTCGTTATTATCTGGGAGAAGAAGCGATTTTAAATAACGTTCCTACCTATCTTTGTTGGCGAGAAAAGGACTTAGATTATGTCTTAAATAATCTCGATAAGTTAGTTGTGAAAGCCGCTAATGAGTCGGGAGGTTATGGGATGTTAGTCGGTTCTCAAGCTACCCCCGAACAAAGGGCAGAATTCGCCCCACGCATTGCTGCTAATCCCCGCAATTATATCGCTCAACCGGTGTTAAGTCTTTCTAGGGTTCCAACTTTAATTGACACGGAAGTTGAAGGTCGTCATGTGGATTTACGTCCCTATATTCTCCATCGTGGCGATGAAATTTATGTGCATCCCGGGGGGTTAACTCGCGTGGCTTTGAAAAAGGGTTCTTTAGTGGTTAATTCTTCTCAAGGTGGTGGCAGTAAAGACACTTGGGTTTTAACCAAGTAATCAAGACAATAATCAAAATTTTGCTGGGTTACTAACCCACCCTACCCTTTTCACTTTTTCCTGGTTAATTATGCTTAGTAGAGTTGCCGATTCAATTTATTGGTTAAATCGCTATATTGAACGGGCGGAAAATGTCGCCCGGTTTATGGATGTTAACCTTAATTTAATGTTAGATGTACCCACCAGTGTTTTGCAACAGTGGGAACCTTTGGTTTTAACCACGGGAGATTTAGAACAATTCAAGAAACGTTACGGCACAGCCACCGCAGAAAATGTGATCAATTTCTTGACATTTGACACGGAATATAGTAGTTCAATTATCTCTTGTTTGCGCTGGGCGCGAGAAAATGCTCGGTCAGTTCGCGAGATTATTTCTTCGGAAATGTGGGAACAGGTTAATGGTTTTTTCTTAATGGTAAAAGATGCTTCCTCTTACCATCCTCAAACTACTTTACCGAACTTTTTTACCCAAGTTAAATTGGCTAGTCACCGTTTTGCGGGGGTGATGGATGCAACGATGACTCATAATGAAGGTTGGCATTTTGGCGTTATGGGAAGATTACAGGAACGCGCCGATAAAACCGCCAGAATTCTTGATGTTAAATACTATTATCTCTTGCCTTCCGCTCAATGGGTAGGAACTTCTCTAGACCAAATTCAATGGATTGCTTTACTGCGGTCGGTGAGTGCCTACGAAATGTATCGTAAATGTCAACGACGGATTACTCCTAGTGACGTGGCCGAATTTTTAATTCTTAATCGAGAATTTCCTCGTTCAATTCACTTTTGTCTGCGGGAATTAGACCACTGTTTGCATCAAGTTACCGGTACTCCTGTAGGAACTTGGGGCAATTCGGTAGAAAGAAGTTTAGGGCGACTTTGTGCGGAAATGAGTTATCTAACTATCGAGGATATTATTGAAATGGGATTGCATGAATTCCTCGACCATATTCAAAAAAGAGTTAATGATGTGGGAATAAAAATGACAGAAACTTTCTTCGTTTTTAATCCTGAACTTGCCTCACCTCTGCCAGTAAATAACTTTCAATATCAATCCCAATTAACAACTTAATGCGTTATCACATTCGGCATCAAACTAACTATTTCTATAATCAACCCGTGATTTTATCGCCCCATCTGCTGCGCTTGCGACCAAAATCCGATGGTGGGCAAACTTTGCGAGAGTTCACACTCAAAATTAACCCGGAACCTTTAACGATAACTAATATTATCGACCTCGATGGCAATTCTTGTTTACAAATTTGGTTTAATCAACCGACGGAAGAATTATTGATTGATGTGGTGAGTGAAGTGGAAACCCATGGGGTTAATCCTTTTCAGTATTTGTTGGAACCTTGGGCGACCTGTTTACCCTTTGATTATCCCATTTCCCTCCACAGCCAATTACAAGCCTACAGACAATTTTATGGGTTAGCTAATGACCCTGATGTGGCAGCATTAGCCCAGGAAGTTATGCAGGAAACTGAAGGACAGGTGCTATCTTTCCTGTTTAATCTTAATGACAAAATTTACCGAAATTGTCAGCAAATTATTCGTCTTAACGGGGAACCCTATCTACCCGGAAACACTTGGAAAAATAAGCAGGGTTCCTGTCGCGATTTTGTGGTTTTATTTATGGATGTGTGTCGCTGTGTGGGATTGGCTTCCCGTTTTGTCAGTGGCTATCAAGAAGGAGATTTAGACCAAGGAGAAAGACATTTACACGCTTGGGTAGAGGTGTACTTGCCGGGGGGCGGCTGGAAAGGCTATGATCCTAGCCATGGATTAGCGGTGAGTGACCGTCATATAAGCCTCGTTTCTAGTCCAATTCCCCGTTATTGCGCGCCGGTAGAGGGAAATGCTCGACCGGTTAATCTCGGTCATCAAGTGATAGAATCTCAGCTATCATCGACAATTTCCATCGATTTGTTATCTTGAGGATGATTCTTTATGGCTAAAGGATTTGGCACAGCAACAAGGCGAAAAGTTTTGGGAGCGGGGCATAAATCCCCGTTACAAAAACGGCCGACCGCCTCCTGCCTTCGTTAAGAAGCCGCCGCCCTCGCCTTCTTGGGAATCTTGGCGAAACTACAGCTATCTTACCCAAAAGAAAGTCTGCCGCCATCGTTCAGGGGGTTGACGAAATGAATTCCCTCAATGGTAGCCCCGGAATTAAAATCCTCGCTATAGACCGTGGTGATTTGATTTAAGCGAGCGGTCGCCCAGATCTGGGCATCCCAGTAGGAAAACCGGTAACTTTCTACTCCACGGGCGGCTTCCAGAACGATCAACTCGGTGATCGGAACTACCTCACAGGCTATTAGATATTGACGGATGCGGGCCAGAGCTTCTTCGTGGGTTAGCAGGGGGCGACGGCTGCGGGTGACGGCCTGAAAGAATTCTCCCATCACCTGCGGACTGATGACGGCGCGGGTGGTGCGGATCAGGTCATCGACAACGGTTAATGCCCGTTCCCGTTTGCTTTTCTCGGCGATATCGTAGAGATAGACCAGAATATTGGTATCGAGCAGGACTCTATCGTTCATAGAGATCCTCCCTTTGCCAATCCCTTTTACCCGGTTGTGATGGGCGGTTTTCGAGACTGGCGATAAAGGCCTTTTCTCGCTCCCAAGCGCTCAAGTTCGGGGTGGGAGAGTTGACGGAAATTATGTGTTGGTCAATCGCCTGTCGGATGATCTCGGCCTCACTCAGTCCCGTCTGTCGGGCCTTCTCTTTCAGTAAATTATTCTGCTCGGCTTCGATATAAATTTGCTTGCGGATTTTGCTGACCATAGCCAGTTTAAGTATATACATTACATTATACATTACTAAAACCGTCGTGAATCTTAATCGCCAGTTTTTTTATATATGAGTCAGTTTTGTTGGTAAATGGGCTAATTGGTAGTTTATTATTCCCCCTTCATCTCCCCCCTGAACGGTTAAAGTGAAGATTTGTTACAAATATGAATCGGGCGGATAATCGGTAATTTATAATCGCCTGTGGCCAGGGGATTCAGGTAAAAAGTAGAGGAAATTTTCCTGAATAATCCTTAGTTATCCCGGAACCCAAAGGCCGATTAGGCGAGATGGCCGGGGATAGTGCGGTCATGATTTTTGTTTTCCAGGATCTGTCAACCAACTAACTGAAAAGACGCTTATGTATCTACTCAAAGACAAACTACAACACATTAGTACAATTACCCACGAGGGCAAGATAGTGGTGTTCGCCACCGATGCCGAGGGGAAAATTTCCTACACAGTCAAGCAAGATGGGTTTGAAGATAGCTACCTCAACACCCCCGCCGACCAAAGAACCGGCTGGGAAAGCTGGAAAACACTAGAATTCCCCGATGAAGCTGATGACCAGTCCGTAATTGAGAAAGAAAAAGCCGAACTGACTCACCAAGAAAATCCCAGTCAATATCTTCTCAAATCCCTTTACAAAACCGAAAATATAACCGCAGTTGCGCCAGTACAAGTCATTGCCGCACTGGAACATATTTATGTTTTTCGTCAGTCCAAATCTAACACTTTATTGGTAGATCGTTTTATCTTAGACGGCATGACCAATAAGCTGAACCGCAAGCTAGAAGTTCGGTTTAAACGGAGTAAGCAGAAACACGAACCCACGAAAAATATGCAAAGGCGGTCTAGTGGACTGGTTAATGTTGACACCTTAGACTTTCGTGATGCCAACGGTAAATTTTTCTATGAACCCACCACCGAATTAAGTTTAGTCAATAACCTGCATAAGGGCTGGTTTTCCGTGGTATTGGTTCCGACGATTGAAAATGATGTTTATCGCTGGCATATTTTCGCCTACAATAGTCAAACTCAGAAAGTGGAATTAACCACGATTCGCGCCTCGGAAGTGGGACTATTTGATGTTCAAGATTACACCATTTTTGAAGAATCAAACGATAGCCTAGTTCCCCGAAAAATTCCGGGGGTGATTAAGCGGACTTTAGACATTAATGGGGTGACAGTCACCAACGGTTTATCGGCCACTAAATACGATTTACAACAGGCCCAGCAAACCCAGTCTGGGGAAGAACAACTGTTAAAGACTGCCACGCGATTAATGTTAGCGATTCCCACAGATAAAGGGGCGGCCGCTTTTAGTTTTGCCATCGCAGGGGATGGTACTTTAGGAGAAATTGACGAAACCCCAGATAGCAAGATTATTCGCAGTCGTCAGCGAGAAGTTTTGTTACCCTTAAACACCTTAGATGAAATAAAAGCAATAGGTGACAGAACTCCTCCTCCCCAAGGCATTATTAGCGGATTCTCCGCAGGAACTGATGAGGAAGATATCGAAGATTTAGTTAAAATATCAACCGATGGCGGTGCTTCAGATTTAGCCAATTACGATTTGGTAAAAATCAGCGGCACCAGTGATTATCAAGGGTTGTATCCGACGATTAAAGTAGATGAAAATACCTTTGATATTGACATCTCCTTGGATGGTGGATTGGGTTATTGGGAAAAAGAAGACCAAGAAGAAGGTGGTTTGATTGTTGATGGCATGATTACCGCTTATCAAAAAACTGCCGATGGCAAATTACGAGTCACCTGTGCTAATCATGGTTTGGAAAATGGCGATCAAGTCCAAATTACTGGCACAGAAGACTACAACGATAGCTACCCCGTGCAAAAAATTGATGACACCCATTTTGTAATTGAACGCAAATGGGTAATGGGAGAAGCTGTTAATGTGAAATTGGTATCCCAAAAGCGACGGGGGATCGTATTTGATGGGGTGGATGATTATGTCTCTCTATCCGAGATCAATCACAATTTCTCCGAAGGAATTACCGTAGAAGCTTGGGTTTGGTATGACAGTATCCAATCTTCTTCAAGAATTATTGACTTTGGCAATGGAAGCGCGGCGGATAATATTGTGTTTACCAATGACGGCACATCCAATGACCTAGCCTTTTTTATCTTTCAGGAAGGAAAAGTCCAAAGTATTAAAGCCATAGGAGCATTGGAAACCGGAAAATGGCTGCACTTAGCCGCCACAGTTGATGATTCAGGAACTGCCAAACTATACAAAAATGGTCTGGAGGTACAATCGGGTAAATTTGCCTTGCCTAATAATAACAAACGGACTAAGAACTATATCGGCAGAAGTAATTGGTCTAATGACAGCTACTTTAACGGTAAAATTAGCGATTTGCGTCTTTGGACAGTAGCCCGGACTGCTGAAGACATTAAAAATAGTATGTACCTACAACTGACAGGAAAAGAAGTCGGTTTAGTGGGGTATTGGCGCTTAGGTGGTATCTCTGAAGGCAAAGTAGTTGACTTTTCTGTGAACTGCAATGACGGCACTCTCTATGGTGAACCTTATGTCAGTGCGGCAACTCTCAACCGCAATCTTGCCGGAGGAGCTGCAGCGGTTAAATATAGCAATCCTGAGCTATTTGCCGTTAGCGAACGGGCAACTTACGAGGAAAGTTTTGAGTTTAAAGTTAACTCAGCCAATCCGGTTAATTTAGCCTATCTAGACAATGCCGATGGTAAAAATATTGGCACGAAAATTTTCACCTTTTCCTATTGGGGAAAAACCAGCCGCAGTGCCGAAGAGAAAAAGACCATTTCGGGGGTACAAAATAAGTTTGAAGACTTGGGCAATGGTTGGTATCGTGCTTCCTGTAATGTGACAATTCCCGATGAAGTCAGTGTGTTACGTTCCTTTGAAATTGCCAATGTTAAAGGAAGTTGGCAATCCTTAGCAATTCGCAAACACCGGATTCGCCTCTTATCCGATAGTATTACGGAAGCGAAATACTCAGATGGTGTGACTTTGGCAACTTTGGCCGATGACCATGCCACCTTAACAGCGAAGTTAAAAGAACTGGAGGTGAAAGAGAAACAGGAAATTGTTCTGCTCAAAGAAAAGCGAGAGTTAGAAGCAAAAATTGCTGCCTATAATGCTCAGGCTGCGACTAGAGCAGAGATTGAGAAATTAACCGCAGAAATTCAAAAACTCACCAGTGAAGAGCAAACCCTATTATCTCGATTTAATGCCGAAAATAGTAGCCCTTTTAATTATTTCTGCTACATTCTAGTAAAAGTCGGTGATTCTTGGAAAGGAATTCACGTTGAAAACCAGTCGAATAATGACTATGCTCGGCTAATTCGACATCAGGGTAATGGGAATCTTTTCCGATTCTATGCCGTTGACAGTGAAAATTCTTACGTTAATGTACAAGTAGGAACTGAGTGGAAAGGAATCCACGTTGAAAATCAGTCGAATAATGACTATGCTTCTTTGATTCGGCATCAAGGTAATGGGAATCTTTTCCGATTCTCTGTCGCTGACGGGGGCAATTATTACATCAGTGTACAAGTAGGAACTGAGTGGAAAGGAATTCACGTTGAAAACCAGTCGAATAATGACTATGCTCGGCTAATTCGACATCAGGGTAATGGAAATCTGTTTCAAATCCAAAAAACGAATCAGACTAGCAATGATAAAATTATTCTTGCACGCGAAGCTTGGGAGAAAAAACTTCAAGAACTCAACCAAGCACAAGACCGCTTTAAATTGCTTAATGCAGCATTAATTGCGACTCCTGCGGATAAAGCAGCTTGGGATGCGCGTTTGGCACAAGTGATTGCTTTAATCACTGCACTTCAAACAGAGTTAAATACCCTGAACACTGACTTCCTCAATGCTGTCAAAAACACTCAGGCAAAGCCTCAAACAATGCCCCAGGTTGCTAAAGATAGCAAGGGGTTAGTCACTCAAGGAGTGTTACTTGGTTTTGTGCAACCTGCCAGCCGTCTGAATGCCATTGAAACCTGTGAAGGCAATGTCCAATTGAGTTATTTGGACAGGGAAGGACGGATGCGACAAACGAACTATGATGCCACAGCAGACGGAAAAAATGCCGCCTTTGAACAGTGGATTCCTGATGCTCAACGGGCCTGTTTAAACTTTAGCAACAGCAATAGTATCGTTACCTTAAATCAAGCCTTGTATCTTCCAGATGACTGGAGTATTGAAGCTTGGTTTGTTTATCCATTACCAGAAACGGCAGAATGGAATACTTTAATCCGAGGAAAAGATGCCAATCATCACATTCTGGTCAGAAATCGTAAACAGTTAGGGATTTATCTGACCAATGATTCTTTGGGGCAGAACTTTTACGATAGCGGTTTCAATATGGAGTTGTTAACCGAGGGATGGCATCATGTCGCTGCTGTCGGTCGGGGGGATACGACTCTGTTTTATATTGATGGCAAAAAAGTGGGTGATGTGAAAGCAAAAGCCCTAAAAGATGCGGAAGAGAATCTGAATAAAAACCCCAACGATGCCGCCGCAAAGCAAAAGGTTACAGACATTAAAAAAGCTAGTCTGAAATCTAATAGCCATGTTTATGCGATTGCGAACAATCATTTAGCTATTAATCAGTCTCCTGATTATTCAGTGATGAAGTTTGAGGTTCTTCGGTTTGTGTTATGCAATGGACGGGAGTTATAAGGAGTGAAACCCTTATATAGAAAGACATTGCTTCGATTTTTGCCAATTGTTTTCAATCTAGAACGAGCTAATCAATTAAGTCTCTTGCCAGATAAAGATT
>NZ_JADBSZ010000132.1:0-12070 GCF_020246425.1 Microcystis sp. M079S1 | reverse complement strand
GGAGAGAATTAGTGTGAAATCCTTGATTCCGCGATCAGTAGCTGTGGTATTAAAAGCGTTGTAATTCCACAAAGCCAAGGTATCTAAGAACACAGAACTGCCAAAATCAAAATCAAGATTGACATCAGCAGGAGTCGTCCCGCTTTCTAAACGTACTCCCCAGAAATTAGCTCCATTGCTACCTCCGACGTGCTGTTGCTGCAAAGCGTTTCCAGGTCCAGTCAACCCATTGCCGTTGGCAGTGTTGACTAAGGCTCCAACGGTGAGAGTAGCAGTGCCTGCATTAAGCGTTAAGGTTGGAGTCGGATTGTAGATGATCGGCAGCGCTTGGACGGGGAGGATAGTCAGTCCAGCGATCGCGCTAACTGTGCCAGCGAAGACAACACCAGCCAGAGAGAGAGATTTGAAGTTAGTTGTAAAATTCATGGGCAATTTTGGGCAAATTCCACCAGCATCTTACTCCCCCCCCCGATTTTGTCAAATATCGCTTTTTTATCGATTGCATAGATGTATAGAGTTTTATCTCCAGAAAACGGGTTTCTCAAAGAAACCCGTTTTCTCAGTGCGATCGCTTGTGGAAGATCGGGTTTGGGATATTTGTAATCTTTGATACAAAGCTCTGGATTATCTGTTCTTAAGATGAAAGCTGGTGTTGCTAATTGATCGGAAAAGAGGCCGGCGTAAGCAGATAAAAACCGCAGAGAAGCTTGTGCCGTGGGATCAAAATTATTAAGCGGAGAATAGCCTCTGACCAGAATTCAACATCAAAATCAGTAGGAAACTTGTCATCGCCTAAGTAAAGTAACCCTTCATCCACGACACAACAAAATAGGAAAAATACTTATGAGTTATGGAACCCGTGTTCAAGCTATCTCTCAAGTAACGGATCGTAAACCCCTACCTAGCAAACTTCCTCAGCGTTTAGAGGCCCTCTGGGCAACCGATGTCTTTACCCTGAGCAAAATGCAGGCCAGTCTTCCCAAAGATGTATTCAAATCGGTCAAAAACACGATTTTAACTGGGGGAAAATTAGACGTTTCCATCGCCAGTGCGGTGGCGGCTGCGATGAAGGATTGGGCCACGTCCAAAGGGGCGCTGTACTATGCTCACGTCTTCTATCCGATGACCAACGCCACCGCCGAAAAACACGATGGTTTTATCTCCGTGCAGAGCGACGGTTCGGTGATCACAGAATTTACGGGCAAAGTCTTAGTACAGGGAGAACCGGACGGGTCTTCCTTTCCTAACGGCGGACTTCGCTCCACCTTTGAAGCGCGGGGTTACACCGCTTGGGATGTCACCAGTCCCGCCTACGTCATGGAGACGGATAATGGTGTCACCCTGTGTATCCCCACGGTTTTCATCTCTTGGACAGGAGAAGCCCTCGACAAAAAAACGCCGCTTTTACGCTCGATTTCATCGATGAGTAAAGCCGCCACCAGGGTGCTTAAACTATTAGGACATACGGAAGTCGCCCCCGTTAACTCCAGCTGCGGTGCTGAACAGGAATATTTCCTAGTCGATGCTCATTTTGCCCATAGTCGTCCCGATTTACTGCTCACCGGTCGCACCCTATTTGGTAAACCCGCCGCCAAGGGTCAACAGTTCGACGATCATTATTTTGGTGCGATTCCCGAACGGGTTCAGGTGTTTATGCAGGAAGTGGAGGAAAGAATGTATCGCCTCGGCATTCCAGCCAAAACCCGCCATAATGAAGTCGCCCCCGGACAGTTCGAGATTGCCCCCTTTTTCGAGGCGGCTAACGTGGCCAGTGACCATCAGCAGTTAATTATGACTTTGCTGAAAAGTACGGCTAAAAAACACGGTTTTGTTTGCCTACTGCACGAAAAACCCTTTGCGGGAATTAATGGTTCGGGAAAACACGTTAACTGGTCCGTCGGCAACGCCACCCAGGGCAATTTGTTGGATCCGGGCGATACTCCCCACGCTAATATGCAGTTTTTGTTATTCTGTGGGGCGGTAATTCGTGGTGTTCACAAGTACGGGCCGCTTTTACGCGCAGTGGTGGCTACCGCCAGCAATGATCACCGTTTGGGGGCAAATGAGGCCCCCCCCGCCATTATTTCGGTATATTTGGGCAGTCAGTTAGAAAAGGTATTCGACCAAATTAGCCAAGGACAAATTGAGGGTTCTGATGCCCCGGGGTTGATGGATCTCGGTGTCGATACCCTGCCGGTATTCCCCAAGGATCCTGGCGATCGCAATCGTACCTCTCCTTTTGCTTTTACGGGCAATCGCTTTGAATTCCGCGCCGTGGGTTCTAATCAGTCAGTTTCCGGGCCGCTGGTGGCGATGAACACGATTCTAGCGGATTCCCTGACTTGGGTGGCGGATAACTTAGAAAGCCGGATGAAAGCCGGGGAAGACCTCAATACTGCCGCCCAGGGTGTTCTCAAGGAGATCATGGACAAACACAGAAATGTGATCTTCGGAGGTAACGGATATTCCCCGGAATGGCACAAAATGGCGGTAGAAGAGCGCGGTTTGGCTAATCTCCGCACCACCGCCGATGCTTTACCCGTGCTGAAAGCCGATTATATCGAAGAACTGTTTGCCCGCATGGGTGTGCTTACCCCCGTTGAACTGGAAAGTCGTTTCGATGTCTATGCGGAACAGTATTTACTGGCCATCGAGGTGGAGGCGAAACTGGTGGTAAGTATGGCTAAAACGATTATTTATCCCGCTGCTGTTCGCTACTTGTCGGAATTGTCTTTGGCGATCGCTAATGCGGCGGCGATCGGCATCGAGATGGATAAGGAAATGGCCCAAACCGTCTCGAATTTAATTAAATTACTGATGGATGGCGTTAGCAAACTGAGTGAGGCCATGGCTAAAGACGATTTTGACTCGATCGAGGAACATATGCAGCATTCCGCTCAAACGATCCGTCCCTTGATGGATAAGGTGCGCGAATATGCTGACACACTGGAAGGGGAAGTGGCCGACAATTTCTGGCCGCTGCCTACCTATCAAGAAATGTTGTTTGTTAAATAACATGACGGCAAGGAGGGGGTGAATAGCTGGAAAAATGATTCGCCCCCCCCTTCTTTTTAGCTCTGGTAGTTTTAAGTTATGTTAAGAAAAGTAAATACAAACGTAAAACTACCATGGTATTAACTCCGACAATTGGCGAAAAATCCTATAATCGTCAGGATTGGCAAAAAGGCTATCAATCCCAACCTAACGAGTACGATTACGAGGTAGAAGACATCGAGGGGCAAATTCCCCCCGATTTACAGGGTACAGTCTTTAAAAACGGCCCCGGTTTACTCGATATCGCTGGCACTGCGATCGCTCATCCCTTCGATGGGGATGGTATGATCAGCGCGATTAGCTTCAATCATGGGCGCGTACATTATCGTAATCGTTTTGTTAAAACCGAGGGTTATCTCCGGGAACAGAAAGCGGGAAAACCCCTTTATCGCGGTGTTTTCGGCACGAAAAAACCGGGGGGAATTTTCGGCAATGCTTTTGATTTGCGTCTGAAAAATATTGCTAATACTAATGTTATCTACTGGGGTGATAAATTACTGGCACTTTGGGAAGCGGCCGAACCCCATCGCCTCGATGCTAAAACCCTTGATACTATTGGTTTAGACTATCTCGATGGTATCTTGGAAAAAGGCGATTCTTTTGCCGCTCATCCTCGCATCGATCCCGCTTGTATCTTCGATAATCATCAACCTTGTCTGGTAAATTTTGCCATTAAAACGGGTTTGTCGAGTGCCATTACTCTCTACGAAATTAGTCCCACGGGTAAGTTATTACGTCGTCATACCCACAGCATACCGGGCTTTTGTTTTATCCACGATTTTGTTATTACTCCCCACTACGCTATCTTTTTCCAAAACCCGGTTGGTTATAATCCTTTTCCCTTTCTTTTTGGGTTAAAAGGTGCGGGAGAATGCGTCATCAATCAACCGGACAAGTTAACTAAGATTATTATTATCCCCCGGGATCCTAACAAAAGAGAAGTGAAAGTTTTAGAAACTCCATCAGGTTTTGTCTTCCATCATAGCAATGCTTTTGAACAAGGGGAGAAAATTTATATTGATTCTATTTGTTATCAATCCTTACCACAACTGGATTCAAATAGCAATTTTCAATCGGTAGATTTTGATAGTTTAGCTCCCGGACATCTGTGGCGATTTACACTAAATTTATCAGAAAATACCGTTACAAGAGAATGTATTCTAGAGCATTGTTGTGAGTTTCCCAGCATTAATCCTGCAAAAGTTGGTCGAGATTACCGTTATTTATACATCGCTGCCGCTCATCATGCCACTGGTAATGCTCCTTTGCAAGCAATCTTAAAACTGGATTTATTAACAGGAGAAAAACAATTACATTCTTTTGCCCCCCGGGGATTCGCAGGTGAGCCAATTTTTGTGCCTAAACCCGATGGAATCGCTGACGATGATGGTTGGTTATTGGTAGTCACTTACGATGCGGCCAATCATCGATCGAATGTGGTAATCTTAGATGCTAAAGATATCACTAATTCCCTAGCGGTTATCCATCTTAAACATCATATTCCCTACGGGTTACACGGTAGTTGGACCCGACAATGTTTTTAAGTTAATTGTCTAGGGGTGGATTGAAAACCCACCTTTACTAAACTTTACTCTTGAGAGCCTTCTTGTAGTAGCCAAAAACCAGCGAAGGATTCCGATTCAGGGTTAGATTGAATGGCTAAAAAATGCAGATTATTCGCTTTTTGTTTAGCTTCTTCAAAGTTTTTGGCTTCCTTTAAAGTCTCGGCATTAGTGACGTTGACGAGAATCCAGCTATCACTAGCACCCGTTTCTAAACGTAGCACGGGACGGGAACCAGTTTCTAACTTTAAATAGGCCATTTCTAACCCTGACATCCAACCAGCTAATGGTAAAGCGCGCGGAGAAAAAATAACTAAACCGGGGATTTTTAGATTCTCATCTAATCCCATTCCTAGTATAGGCAAATTTTCTCCGAAGCTAATATCCCAATCTTTTAAATCATTAAAAGAAGACAATTCTAGCGTAACAAAAGCCCATTTATCTGCCTTATCTCCCCGGACAGCATCGGGAAGGGGAACAGCATTTAAAGGAGGATAATTCACGGAAGCGGTTTTAGTTAAATTTTGATCATAACCAACTTCTTGGGGGTAGAAATTAACCATTCTTTCTTCTATCCATCTAGTTAAAGCATGAGTGCGACGACTAGGGGAAGCGGGAATACCGATATCCTCGCAAGCTTTGCTAATCATGTTATTCATCTGACGACGGAAAAAGCGAATTTTTTTGGGAGTTACTCCTGCTTCCTTGATAGCTGCAGTAACTGCCTCTCCTAACCATTGGGAATTAACCATCGTATTAGGACAATAACTGGCATATTTAAATATTGTATCGGAGGAGCGATCGATTGTTGCCGGAGTTTCACAGATTAATAATTCCCATCTTTTTTTATTATTTTCATCCACCACCGGCCGCGAATAAAAATCAAGTTCCCAAATAGTCATATTTTTTTCAGTTATCAGTTATCAGTTATCAGTTATCAGATTTGAGTTTTAAGTAGGTGGGTGGAATTAAATATAAGATGAACGTAGGTTGGGTTGAAGCATGAAACCCAACACCCGCTCATGTTACGCTACCGCTAACCCATCCTACAAATAATTGTGCCTCCCTACTTTAAGTGTGCAGTATGTATTAAGTGGGCAGTATTAAATAGCAGCTTCCTACTGTCTTTTCACTGATTACTGCTCACTGTTTACTGCTCACTGAAAAATCCCCTATTCCCGACAACAGTACGAACGCGGTAGATGGGACGTTTTTGGGATTCATGGTAAGTTCGCATCAAAATTTCTGCCAAAAGACCAAAACAGAGTAATTGTACCCCGGTTAAAAAGAATAACACAGCCAGGATTAACAAAGGTCGATCGCCGATGTCTTGTCCGAAACCGAGTTTGAGAATAGTCAGATAAGTGCCTAAAATAATCCCCACTACCATCGATAACAGTCCGTAGAGTCCAAAAATGTGCATCGGACGGGTGAGGAACTTTTTCATAAAAAAGACAGTAAATAAGTCCATAATCACGCGAATTGTGCGACCTAAACCATATTTACTCTGTCCGAACCGTCTAGCGTGGTGATTAACGGGAATTTCGGTTATTTTTGCCCCTTCAATAAAAGCCAATGCGGGTAAAAAGCGATGTAATTCCCCGTAGAGATTCATATCGGCAACTAATTCGGCTCGATAGGCTTTCAAAGAACAACCGTAGTCGTGTAATTTGACCCCTGTTACCTTTGCTATTAGCCAATTAGCTATTTTTGAGGGTAAAAGCCGTTTTACCCGGTCATCTTGGCGATTTTTGCGCCAGCCACTCACGAGGTCATAACCTTCCTCTAATTTGGCCAATAATAGGGGTATATCATTGGGATCGTTCTGTAAATCGCCGTCGAGGGTAACGATTATCTGTCCCGTGGCATAATTAAATCCGGCAGCCATGGCGGGGGTTTGTCCGTAGTTGCGTCGCAATATTACCGCCTTGAGATCATCGCGATTTTTGGCTAAATTAGTTAAAACCTCGGTGGAACCGTCCTTAGAACCGTCGTCAACACAGATTATCTCGTAGTTAATTTGATAAGAACGCAAAATCGTGGCGATACTCTCGACGAGATGGGGAATACTGTCCACTTCGTTATAAATGGGAACCACTACCGATAAAGTCTGGATAGCAGCCTGCGGGTTTGGTTCGTTGACACTGATGGACGGTGTAATCGGAGACATATTTGACTGACGCGGGGACGTTTTGGGGCGATTGTATCACAATTCAGTGATCAGTTATCAGTGATCAGTTATCAGTTATCAGATGTGAGTTGTCAGTTCACTGATTACTGTTTACTGCTCCCTGTTCCCTGTTCCCCTTTCTCTGTTTCCTTTTTCGCTAAAATTGCCTGACGAAAACCTAAGACGACGAGAATATTGGAGAGGGTGAGGAAAAATTCGGCGCTGCCGTGTAACCAATCGACGTTGGCTAATTCTTTACCATAGTGGATTTTGGCGTAGATACCGGCAGGAATGGTGATAAAAACGAAGATTAACAGCACATAAAAGCCAATTAAGGCTAAACGGGGCATTTTTCCTGAACGAGTGACAAACCAAAGAAACCCCAGATAGGGAAACAGGGAAATGGCAAATAAACTCTCTTTATTCATTGTTAACGCTAATTTTACTGGAACGCCACAGCCACCAACCAGCAGCACAGAGGGTAAAATTTCCTAAGACAGTCATGGCTGCCTGTAGGGTGACTAACCAGGATAAGGCACTGATATTATCAAAAAAATGCCATGTACAGGCACACATTGCCCCAATTAAAGCGGGTAACATTCCCCAAGATAACATTCGCCACGATCGATCGCTACTGATGTCGCTATAGGTCCAGACTAACCAGATTGCCGCTATCCATTCTACGACACTCGATACATGAACTATCCACGTCGGTATTGATAAAACATTCATTATTTTCTATAGGAGACAGTTATCAGTTATCAGTTATCAGTTATCAGATTTGAGTTTTAAGTGAGCAGTATTAAATAGAAGTTGCCTACTGTCTTTTCACTGATTACTGTTCACTGAAAATACTCCCCATTTCCCTAATCCCTAATCCCTGCTGCCCAAATGATTTTCTAGCCATTTAATTACCTGTTGACCTAAGCTAACATTGTTTAATCGATCGATCTCGCGAATGCCAGTGGGACTGGTGACATTAACTTCGGTGAGGTAGCCACCAATCACATCTAATCCGACAAAATATAGGCCATCTTCTCGTAATTTTGGGGCTAAAGTGGCACAGATTTCTAATTCTCGATCTGTGATTTCTGTTTTTGCCACCCGTCCACCCACCGCCATATTACCGCGAAATTCCGAACCAGTGGGAATGCGATTAACTGCCCCGATGGGTTCACCATTGAGGACAATAATGCGTTTATCTCCTTCTTTGGCAGCTGGTAAATAATCTTGAATCATTACCGGTTCTTGTCCCCATTTTGTGCTAATTTCAATCATTGAATTGAGATTGCGATCTTCGGGACTAAGAAATAAAATTCCCTCCCCTGCTTTGCCCCCCAAAGGTTTCATAACTGCCGCCCCTTTTTGGTTGACAAATTCCCTAATTGTCGCTTTATCTTGGGAAACAATTGTGGCGGGCATTACCTGAGCAAAGTGAATAGTATATAACTTTTCGTTGGCATGGCGTAAACCCCTAGTTGAGTTAATTACTTGGGTTTTTTGGGGGTCGATCAGGTCTAATAAATAGGTGGCATAAAGATAGGCAATCGTCACGGGTGGGTCTTTTCGCATCCAGACAAAATCGAAGTTTTCTAGGCAGGTAAAAACTGTCTCTTGTCTTTGATACCATTGAGATACAGCCACCCAATGATTATCTTTTAACTCCACGGGAACCAGTTCAATTTTAGTTAGTTTTGCCCAAGCTTTTCCCGCAATCGCACTGAGATCCGTGATGGAAGTCATCCAGACTTCATGGCCTAATAATTGGGACGCTTCCATGATAGCTACACTGGTATCATGGCCCGGATCTAAATACTCGATCGGATCGATAATAAAGGCTAGTTTCATTAATAGTTTTTATCCTTAATTCTGCAACAGGGGAGCTAAACCACCACTTCTATCTAAAGCATAGATGTCATCGCAGCCCCCGATGTGTTGATCGTTTATAAAAATTTGTGGTACACTTGTACGACCATTGGCTCGATCGGACATTTTGGCTCGCGCTTGTTCATCACCATCGATACAATATTCGGTAAACTCCACCCCTTTTTTCTTGAGTAATGCTTTAGCGCGGATACAGAAAGGACAGGAACTCCAAGTATAGATCTCAACATTAGCGGCCATAAAATTTATCTCCCTTCTTTACATATCTTAAATTTTAGCCGATAACCGAGCAGTGATCTTCCTTCAGGTCAGAAAACGCCAATTAGGGCGATTCCACTGATATATTGCTTGTATTTCCCATTCTTCACCGTTTTGAAAGCGAATACGGCAACTAACAGGGCGAGAATCATCTTCACTTTCATTTACGGCGTTGTCAGATCAGAATAGGTAAAGATGCAATGCAATCCTTGCTATCAAAGTAATTTCAGTTCCGGTGCTGATTCGGAGCATCTTTCAATTTGACAACGCCTATTGTAGGGCTAATTCATGAATTAGCCCTACACCTATTACCTCACAGGTAAACCCGTCGCAACTATCGGGAGCGTCTGTGGGAATCCATTCCCATGAGAGTCCTAAAAAAGCTGATTTCAAAGGGTGACGATCCACGATAATCTAAGTATTGGGGAAATCATACCGTAAAATCACTCATCTATGACACCACGCTCGCTCACCGTTTTGCTCCTTTCTGTTCTTTTCTGGCTGTCTAGCTTGCTTATCATCCCTACTGCTCAAGCTTTGACCCCAATTCAACTATTAGATGTATCTTATAAAGACTGTCCCCCCGAATTAGCCGAGGGGAGTGTCACCAGTGGGGGAACCAGTTTTCCGGCTAATTGTTTTTTAATCACCGGCAAAGCTAAAAATAATTCCGGAAAAACCGTCTATGATGCCGATGTTTTTGGTCGGATTTACGATGCTAACGGGGAACCAGCTTTACAAAATCGTAGCCGAGTCGGGGCAATTCCAGAAGTGCCGCCGGGGATTAGTGATTTCGAGATCAGAATTTCTGTTTCTACCAATCAACCAACCCCCTTGCGACTGGAAAAATTCAAAGCTTCCGGTTTTACCAGTAGTGTGGATCCGCGGATTTAGAAACTGCTGCTGACCAGACTGCTGGCCCCTGTGGCTACGACACTCTGAACAACGTTGAGCAGCAGGAAAGCGAGAATCGGGGAAAAGTCCATCCCGCCTAGGGGTGGGATAATCGAGCGAAAGAGGTTTAAATAGGGATCGGTAATCGGACTGAGAAAAGACATAATCTGATAGGCCCAACCGGCATTTTGGAACCAAGTCAGTAAAACCCTAACAATTAGGATTACCGAGTAAATTTGCAGGAAATTGTTGATTATAGTCAAAATAAACCCTATATCGCTCATAAATAAATCTTTCCTCAAGAAGGCGTGATGGTTAGTTTAGCTTTGATCTTACCAAAAAAATAGTCTTTAGTTACTCTCGCCGCCCTATCTTGGTGGTTTTAACTAGCTATCGGCATTCCTCCCAGTTGACGGACACCGGGTAAGAAAACTGGATAACAATACCAATTATTGTCAAGGATAAGCGGACTCTTAAACAAGAATTATCCCTCTTCTGTCAGACTTGGAAATCATACTAAATCCGTTGAGTATAGGCTACATATCAGGACAGGCAATAGGCACTCTTGCAATAGGCAAAAGGGGCAATAAATAATCAGTTTTTAATAACCAGATTTAGTAAGCTAAACGGCGCTTAACCTGCATGATCCAACAGCTATAACCCTTTTGGAGTCTATATCGGTGATCCGAAGTAAAAGCCGTTTAGCTTATCACTTCCAGACCTCGAATGCTGAAAGCCTTTCATCGCAAGGATTTTGCCCCATTTAGCTAGTAGAAAGTGCGAAATTTAATTTTTACTGAGAAATAATGACAGAATTCCTGTTGGGCAAGGGTGACAGGATTTAAGATTTAAAATCGATTGCTAGACTAACAGGGGAGAGATAAATAAGTGTTTATTTTAAGGCAGAATATCAAAATTTTGACAATGCTCAGGTCTAAATAATCTGAAATCTCGCTGATCTAATGTTAATACAAGAGTAATTTTGAGCCTTTCAGCGATCGCCATAACACTTGCATCAACAAAATCAATACGACTATCTTTGTATTCCTCTAAAATTTCCGACACTCGAATTACATCAGTTTCACTTAGAGAAATTAAAAGAAACCGACTAGCAGATAATCCTTTTAAAAAAGCAGAGACAGTCGCAATACCAGCACTACGACCAACTAAATAAGCAACTTCTGCCAAAACTGTTTGGGGCAACAGTATCCGTTCATACTTTTGATAAATCTCTAAGACATTTCTGTGTTTTCCATCTGATTGATTTAGCAAAGCGACCACGAAACCAGTATCACTTATTGCTATTTTTATTTCCATGTCCAGCCTGATTCTTCTTGGATTTCTTGATGTAAAATCTCCTCGGATTGAGTTGCTAAATCTGGAGAACTTTTAAATAAACCTATTAAGGGATCAGATTCATTTTTATCTTGATTATTTTGAGGAGTTTTGGCAAGTATCAAAACTTCAACCACCTCACCCACATTTAATTCAGGGGTGGCAATTTCAATCTTATTACCGGGTAAAACCTGAGTGCTTATATGTAAAGTATCTCGTGTCATTTTTTTAACAAATAAATAACGGAAAGGATTTGACTTCTAAGCTAAACGGCTTTTACTTCGGATCACCGATATAGACTCCAAAAGGGTTATAGCTATTGGATCATGCAGGTTAAGCGCCGTTTAGCTTAGTATAACCCGCCATTATGACAACAATAACGGCCAAATTCCCATGGCTGACTCCGATGACAAGGCTGTAGTCATCTCCCTACCCTAACTGATCAGAAAATAACTTGATTATCTGGCTAACTTGACAAAAGTTGCTCAAAATATAGCCTTAGCAACATAAATCGGCTTATCCCTAGGTAAATCCTTGCAGGAGTGCCATTATACCAGATATTTTCTCTCTGCATGGTTGATTTAATAAGCTCTGCTGATGAATGAAAAAAAAAAAAAAATAAACGGGACTTATAATTATTCGCCTCTACAATCTAAGCATTATCCCTAACCAGTGCTAAATTTTCTGACATCCAAGCTTGATTAATGGTTTTGCTGTCTCTAGAGACAGTTTTCTCCACTATTCGCTTACTTATCAACTTTATCTAACTCGAACTAAGTTTCGGGTGGATTCCCTATTGACTCTGTACTATCTTTTTCACACGAGGTATATCATGGCTATCATCTACGTTAAATCCGGTTCTACTGGTAATGGTTCCGCTTGGAATAATGCTTATGGCAGTTTAGTAAGTGCG